>DMYK01000574.1:20183-21079 GCA_003483675.1 Microcoleaceae cyanobacterium UBA11344 | reverse complement strand
GATGAAGAGCGGATTTTATCTAACCCATAACCCATAATATAGGACTAATAAAAAAATGGGCTTATTTGACGATTTCAGTAGATTGTTAGAAACAAAATTAGAAGAATTCTTGCGCAGCAATCCACATCTGGAATTGCAGGCCATAGAAGAACAACTCAAGGAACAAGAAGAAGACACCCTGCGGCTGATTCTCGAAATCCAGAAACAAGAGAAAAAACTGCAAGCAGAAATTCTGTCAACAGCACAAGAAATTCAGCGCTGGAACGATCGCACAAACAAAGCCAAAGCAGCTCAAAGGCTTGACCTCGCCCAAGCGGCTCAAGAGCGACAAGCAGGTTTACTGCGTCAGGGAAATCAGCGCTGGGGTCAAATGCAAGGCTGCAAAGAACGGATTGAAAAAGCTAAAGAACTTTATCACCAAATTCAGCTGCGACGAAAGGAAGTCCGAGCAAAAGCAGCCGAAGCAGCAACTCGCACTGCTGCTAAAACAGCTACTAAAACAGAGCAGAGTTGGGATACAAAGGGCTGGAATCAGAGTTCAAATTATAGCAGTTTTAGTGCAGCAGACCCTCTGGAAGAAAAGTTTAAACACTGGGAAGCTGACGAAGAACTCGATCGCATGAAACGCAACATGGGCCGATAGTTTGTAGCAAATCCCAAATCTCTCTCTTCTCTTCCTCTGCGCCCTCTGCGCCCTCTGTGGTTCAATCAATCATTCCCATGAAAAACTCGATCGCATGAAACGCAATCTCAAGCGATAATTTGTAGTCAATCTCAAATCTCTCTCTCTTCTCTTCCTCTGCGCCCTCTGCGCCCTCTGTGGTTCAATCAATCATTCCCATGAAAAACTCGATCGCATGAAACGCAACATGAGCCGATAGTTTGTAGCAAATCCC
>DMYK01000574.1:0-20174 GCA_003483675.1 Microcoleaceae cyanobacterium UBA11344 | reverse complement strand
TCTGTGGTTCAATCAATCATTCCTAATCACATAACAGAAATCTATGACTACTCAAAACACCCTAGTTTCCCCCGTCACCTGGCTCGAAGACCGAGTTATACTAATTGACCAAAACCGACTCCCCCAAGAATATAACGTAGTCGAAATTAGCTGCTGCGACGACATGGCTGAGGCGATTAAAACGATGATCGTTCGAGGTGCTCCGGCGATTGGGGTAGCAGCAGCTTACGGGATGTATTTGGGTGCGAGGGAAATCGAAACGGGCGATCGCACCGAATTTTTGACTAAACTAGAAAAAGTCGGCGATTTATTGCGATCGACTCGTCCCACTGCGGTAAACTTGTTTTGGGCAATATCGCGAATGCTCAAAACAGCAAATCAAACTAGCGGTTCCGTCAAACAAATCCCAAAAAGTTTGTTAGAAATGGCAAAAACCATTCAGGCAGAAGACTTGCAAACCTGTAAAGATATCGGTGACAAAGGTTTAGAAGTTCTCCCAGCTACACCGGAAAAATTAACATTACTAACTCACTGCAACGCCGGTGGTTTAGCCACAGCGGGCTACGGTACAGCTTTAGGTGTAGTTCGTTCAGCTTGGCGAGAAGGAAGACTCGCCAGACTTTTTGCAGACGAAACTCGTCCCCGTCTTCAAGGTGCAAAACTGACAACTTGGGAATGCGTCCAAGAAGGAATTCCCGTAACATTAATTGCCGACAATATGGCCGCCCACTGCATGAAACAAGGCATGATTCACGCGGTAGTTGTTGGTGCAGATAGGATTGCAGCTAATGGCGATGCTGCTAATAAGATTGGCACTTACAGTTTAGCAATTATCGCCAAAGCTCACAACGTCCCTTTCTTTGTCGCCGCGCCTCTTTCTACCATTGATTTTGAACTGACTGACGGGAGCAAGATTCCGATTGAAGAACGCGATCCAATTGAAATGTATCAAGTTGGAACTACGCGCATTTGTCCTGTGGGAGTCGAATTTTACAATCCCGCTTTTGATGTCACTCCTGCCGAATTAATCTCAGGAATTATAACAGAATACGGGACGGTTGCTCCTGCACAATTGAAACAGTTTAAGTCCAAACAATTAGTTTAATTATATTAGCACTTATCATGGAGGCCCAGAAACCGGGTTTTTTTACGAAAAGACCTGTTGTGGCTGACAGATTAGGTGAAAAACCCGGTTTCTTTAGTCGAAGTGCGTCCAGGACTGTGTATGTTACTCAACCGCTTAATTCAACAGTTTTTTATGACAAACTTCAGAATAGATAATTTCCCAATCTGGCAAATAGGAGTTGTTTTAATAATTCTAATTCTGCCTGTTATTTTCAGTAAAGTTGCTGAAGCTCAATTGTCACAAACGGTTAAAGCTGAGGAATTAGCAGCCAGACAATATGTTAGCTGGATGAATAGAACTCAGCAAGCTTACTATGCTGAAACTGCTGAATTTACAAATTCTGTTGCTAATTTAGGTCTTGGCATAAAATCGGAAACTGCGAATTACAAATACTCAAGTAGTACGGAAAACAAAGCTGTATTTAATTATGGAGTTTCGCAGAACGCTAATTTTAAAAGTTTTGTGGGAGGAGTTTTTTTAATAGAAAATACCACCCAAAAAATCTTGTGTCAAGCTAATACTGCTAGTACGACTAAACCAGCTAATCCTACTAATAATAATGGTACTTTAGCCTGCGGTGCTAATACGATGGAAGTTTCTCAATTGTCACCAACGGTTAAAGCCTCTGAATCAGATGAAACAGAAGGCAAACAATATGTTGGCTCAATGAATAAAGCTCAGCAAGCTTACTATGCTGAGAATGGTGAATTTACAAATTCCGTTCCCAATTTAGGTCTTGGTATTAGAACTGAAACTGCGAATTACAGATACTCAATTAGTACGGAAAATAAAGCTGCATTTAACTACGGAGTATCGAAGCAAGGTAAGCTCAAAAGTTTTGTGGGAGGAGTTTTTTTAATAGGAGATGCTACCACAGAAATCACAACAGTTAGAATCCTGTGTCAAACTAAAACTAATGGTGCTAGTACGACTAAACCAGCTAATCCTATCAATCAGAATGGTACTTTGGTCTGTGGTGCTAATACGGTAGAAGTTGTGCGATAAATCCGGTCTGATTTTTTAGCACATTCTTAGGGTGCGTCAGATCATAAAAACTCTGTTGAAATCGAAATAATCAATGTCTGACGCACATACAAGTCTCGATAAATCATGTTTCATTTATTCGACAACTGGATAGTAAATACAGATTTAGCTAAGCAATTTATGGAACAAGGAGCTATTTTGCTAGATGCTCGCGCACCTATTTTAAAGTGGTTTTGTCCCTGGGAGAAAGCTGTTCCTGTAACTTGGCAGGATTTTTCTATATCGCACTTTCCCCACAAGGGAAAACTCATCGACAATGACACAGTTTTAACAGCCAAACTCCGAGCAATTGATATTTGTCAAGACCCACCTGTCCTAGTCATTGCTGATGCTGTTAAAGGATGGGGAGAAGATGGGCGAATTGTCTGGATGTTTAGGACTTTGGGACAGGAAAAATCTGTTTTTGTAGATGGAGGATATCGAGCTTTAATCAAAGCTGGATATCCTCAAGTAAAAGCTGCAAACAATCCACCTGAAACCGGAGATTTTGTCATATCTCGTCGCCGGAATTGGGAAATTCAGCGGGATGAATTGAAAGGGATTTTAGGAGATGATAATTTAGTAATTATCGACGCCAGAACACCGCGAGAATATGCGGGAAAAACTCCTTATGGAGAAAAGCGTGGCGGTCATATTCCTGGTGCTGTTCACATCTACTACAAGCAGTTAATGGACAAACAAGGACAACTGCTTTGTCGCGAGTAAATTGTCGCTATTTTACAGCATAAAGAAGTTTCGCTGTCAAGTCAAATTGTAAGTTATTGTACTGGGGGAATTCGCTCTGCATGGTTGATTTCAGTCTTGACAAATTTTGGATTTTATGCTAATAATTATGCAGGTTCGATGTGGGAATGGTCGGCTTCGCCGGCAGATAGTTATCCTTGATAAAAAATAAAAATAGGACTTACGAAGAACATCTAAATGTAGTAGGGTGCGCAGTGCGCACCTTACCAGATCGAACAAAGTTTAATCCAACCTATTAACTACAAACGATCGAGCTTTAAATTCTCAACCTACTTGTTCGAGATATTGAGCCAAATCATCTCGCAGGCGGCTCAGTTCGGCTTCAGTGGTGACGCGCACCCGATCGTCCCTAACCGTAATCAACACTTTCGCAGCAAAGGGAGTTGGCCAGATATTCGGATTGCAGAAGACTTCAAAAAATATCTCTCCTGTATATTGATATTCCATCGGTTTCTGGGGAGAGGCTTTGCCGCCAGCAGTTTTGGCTGCTACTGCTTTGAGACTTTCCATCAAAGTGGCGATCGCACTTTGCAAATCCCGCGCAGCTTGGGGGGAAAAACTAAAGGAGACAGAACCTTCGACTAAATTCAGCGTAAATTGAGAAACAGACATAAGCAATCAAATTTAACAGACGTTAATGCTAAAAGATACAATAACTCAAAGCAAGTACATTACAACTAAATTGGGCTGCAAGAATCAAATTAATTAAAAATAATCTCAAGAAGCTAGGCAGTATTAATGAAGATCAATCTAGCCGTAAGCTAGATGACGCAAGACTTTTAACCTTTTATTACTCGATCGGCTTTAAACTAGAAACTAGAAAATTTGATGTCCGATTCAGGAGATTCTATGGTGGCTGATAACCGTTCCGAAATCCGCAAGGTCTTAATCATTACCTTATTGCTAAATTTGCTGGTGATGGTAATTAAAGCAGTCGTGGGTTGGCTGACAGGTTCTCTTAGTTTGTTAGCAGATGCCTTGCACAGTGTCACGGATAGTGCTAATAATATTTTAGGATTGGTGACTAATCATTATGCTAATCCGCAGCCCGATCGCGATCATCCCTACGGACATCAGAAATTTGACGCGATCGGAGCTCTGGGAATTGCAGTTTTTTTGGGGATTGCTTGTTTTGAAATTCTCAGTGGCGCTGTGCAAAGGTTGCTACATGGTGGCAAAATTGTCAAAATATCCCCCAATGAACTATGGATCTTGCTGATTGTACTAGGAATCAATATTTTTGTTACTTTTTATGAGCGCCGAGTTGGAAAACGGCTTGGTAGTGCTATTTTGGTGGCTGACGCTCAACACACGATGAGCGATGTTTGGGTGACAATTATGGTAATTGTTGGGTTGATTGGTGTGTGGCAAGGGGAAGTTTGGAATATACCTCAATTGCAATCCCTGGATGTGTTTTTGTCTTTTCCTGTGGCTCTTTTGGTGTTTCACAGCGGTTGGAAGGTTTTAACTGAAAATCTGCCTTGGTTGGTGGATGAAATGGCGATCGCACCGGAAATTATTCACGCGATCGCGATCGATGTACCGGGAGTGATCAATTGTCACTCGATCGCCTCCCGTGGCGTTGTCGGGCGTCAGGTGTTTATTGATATGCACCTGATTGTCGATGCGGCTGATGTAGAAACTGCTCACCGGATTACAGAAGAAGTAGAAGCCCATTTGGAAGAACGTTTCAGCCCTGTACGAATCTTAATTCATGTTGAGCCTCCCGCCTATCAGAGCGATCTAATTAGTTATGATTCTGAAAAATGAAGGAAGTTCGGCAACGGATTCGCTCCACGGATGTAACGGATAGAAGGAAGTTCGGCAACGGATTCGCTCCACGGATATAACGGATGTAACGGATGTAACGGATAGATGGAATCAGGAAGATGGAAAAATGTGAGCTAAACAGCAGCTTGAAGGAAGAATCGGGAAAGTATTTTTACTTNNCGCTCCTCGAAATCTTTAAATGGTATGAATGGTGTTGAGATGTTATTTCAAGAAACTCGCACCTAATTCAGTTGTACTTTTCCACAGGAAAATGTGAGTTTTCCACAGAAATCGGCAAGTTTTCCACAATAGATCGATCGGCTGTCGCCTATTTCTCTCTTCCTATTTGTATAAATTCCAAGTATTTTGAATTTCTGTAGCCATTTCCCCCCGCAAATGCCAAGGTAGCAGAATTTCTACTTTTGAACCTAAAGCTCGCAACCACCTCAACGGGTAGTAGTCTGTATTTCGATAATACAGTTGGTATTAGGCATCGGTGGTTGGGTGTGACTGGAGAATTTATAAAAGAGCCGATCGCTCTTCTGGATTGGGGGTGTATTGTGTGATTAATCTGGCGGCGCGATCATAGTCTATGGCGGTAAAAATATTGTGGATGGTGATTCGGAGCAGGTAGGATTGAGCAAAAGTGCGATTTCACGTTCATCCTAGCTCTCATTAACAGTATGATATACTCAAATATCTAGGAGGTTAAATTTGATGAGTAGTAACGATACTTTCAAAGACTACAAAGTTAAGCACCTTTTCTTATTGGTGGGTGAAAATCCACTCCCTAATTATGTAGCCGCGATGAAACTACTAGAAAATGGTGGCACAGCATATCTTGTCTATACGGCTCAAACAGTTTCCCAAAAAGCACGTTTGAAAATGAGACTTAAGGGTTTCAGTAGCAAGGAAGTTAACTTAGAAAATAACAAATCTAATGCTCATCAGATTTTCAAAAAAGTTCAAGAAGAAGCTGCGAAAATTCCATCTAATGAACGAATAGGATTACATTACACAGGTGGGACAAACACAATGGCAGTCCACGCTCACCGAGCAATATTTGATGTGCGTGGAACTGATGCAGTCTATAGCTATCTTGATGCTAAGACCCTAGAGATATTTATAGATCATCCCAATTCTGATTCTACTCACAGAGGAGTTCAGCTTACAGTATCCCTGGAAGACTTGTTTAAACTTCACAAGTATGAGTGGCAAGAAAATAAAACACCACTTACTAAGCCAATTTTGGCAGATGCAGCCGCAGAATTTGTCAGGCTTTATCAAAATGAGGAGGAAATAGCAAAAACTTGGAGAACTTGGTCAAATACCCATCACAATAAGAATAATCCTAATAAAAATAATGGCCAACTAAAAGAAGCAATAGATTCAGAAACAGGTTGGTGGAAATCAGAGGATGAGCTTTCTAAACTGTCTTTGAGTTTAAAAGGCGTACACTCAGACATTATCGAGGTTTTGCGTCAGCAATTAGATGCTTCTGAAACTCAACTTTCATTGAAATTGACCAAAGCGAAAGGATTTAATAGTTGTCAACAAGTTTGTGAATGGTTAGGGGGTATTTGGTTAGAGCATTATGTACTTCAACAAGTTAAGGAACTAACGGAAGACTTACAGCTTGGTGAAAGCAAAATGTCATTTGTTATTAAAAAAAGTCAGACTTGGGGAGGAGGAGTATTTGAATTTGATGTCGCCTTCATGCGAAGTTACCAATTGTTTGCGATTTCCTGTACAACCAGTAAAGATCCAAAAGAATGTAAGCTAAAATTATTTGAAGCATACACACGGGCTAAACAACTCGGTGGTGATGAAGCGAGAGTTGCTTTAGTTTGCTGTTGTGATAATGATAATAGTAAAACACCACATCTTAGCCGTTATCTCAAAAGTCAGCTTGAAGGTGCTCTAAGCAATCGAAAAATTGCTGTTTTTCTCCGTGAAGATTTACCAAAATTAAAAGAAAAGATTGCTGATTGGGTTAAAGATAATAAGGGTGCATTATGAGTAAAATCACTGTCACTGTACTGGATACAACAGGGATTCAAGACTATGTTTTTAGCAGTAACCGCTTGCGTGAAAACATTGGAGCATCTTACTTGGTGTCTCAGGCTACTAAAGAATGGGCTGAAACTGCTTTACAAGATTTAGGAAAAGAACTTAAGCAAAAAGTTCATATTCCTACAAGGGATTCATTGCATGAAATTCATATTGGTAATGAGAATGTTGCGGGTGAGATAGTCTATGCTGGAGGTGGCAACACAGTTTTACTGTTTGCTAATGCTGAATATGCTAAATGCTTTACCCAAATTTTGAGCACGCGAGTTTTGCAAGAAGCACCAGGTTTAAATATTGTGGCTGTTCATCACCAAGAATTTGAATTGGGGAAGGGAGAGTTTAAAAAGACGTTAAATCAGCTTTTAGAAAAAGACTTAGCTAAAAAGAAACGTGAGCGAGTTGCTTCTGCGCCTTTATTGGGTTTAGGAGTAACAGCAACTTGTCAGTCAACTCAACTTCCCGCAGTCAATACTAGCGAGAAATATGTTGATACTGATGAAGAAGATATCTATTTAATTTCCAGGGAAAGTGAAGCCAAACTAAAAGCAGTCCCAAAAGCAAATCAGAGATTAATAGAAAAATTTGCAGGTACTTTTGATCCTGAAATTTATGATTTTCCTCGTCGAACTGATTATTTAGGTCGTGCTGAAGGTGAGTCAAGCTATGTTGCTATTGTTCATGCAGATGGTAATGGTATGGGAAACCGTTTTCAAAAATGCGGTAAAGGAAAATCTGATCGAGATGCCATCATTGAGATGCGTAAACTTTCTTTCAGCGTCGAGGATGCTGGAATAAACGCGCTCAGAAAAGTTGTCAAAATCATTCATCAATCAATTGAAAATGGAGAATTGATAGGTGAAATCAGTCAGATTTCTTTAAAAAAATCTAAGAATGGTAAATACTATCTGCCATTCCGTCCCTTAGTTTACGGAGGTGATGATGTCATCTTTGTCTGTGAAGGAAGATTAGGACTTGAGTTAGCAGCAATTTATCTAAGGGAGTTTGAAGAACAAAAAGATATAGAAGGTCAACCACTTAACTTAACGGCTCGTGCTGGCATTTGTGTCGTTAAAACTCATTATCCTTTTGCTAGAGCGTATCAACTGGTTGAGGAGTTATACGGAACAGCTAAAAAGTTTATTAAAGAGGAAAGGGAGCGATTAAAAGACTTTTTAGAAGATTCTGATAATTACTATTGTTCAAGCATTGATTGGCATTTTGCCGCTAGTGGTGTAATTGGTTCTCTCTCAGAAATTCGTCAACGAGAATATGAAGTTTCATCTGGAAATATGATCATGCGACCTATCCGAATAAAAGAGCATGATGAGGATGATGATCAATGGCGAACTTGGTCTAATTTTATCAATGTCGTTAAACACTTTAATGGGTACTTTGATGATATTGAAGGTAATGAGCCTTGGAAAGACCGCCGTAACAAGGTAATTGCTTTGCGCGAAATTCTCCGTCAAGGTTCGGATAAAACTAAACAATTTATGCTCGCATACGGCATCAAGAAATTGCCAAACTTTCCCAAAGATGATTTGCCAAAATCGGGTTGGTTTGAAAAACGTTGTGGTTATTTTGATGCGATCGAAGCAATGGATTTTTACATCGGCTTGAAGGAGGATAACAATGAGCATCTATGAATTGCAAGTACAGATTAAACTTTTGAGCGATACAACCTTTGGGCGGGGTGATGGTGTTGCTGGTTTAGTTGATCAAGAAGTTGAGCATGATTCTTATGGGTTTCCTTATCTGCGAGGACGCACTTTTAAAGGCTTATTGACTGAGGAGTGTGATCATTTAATTATCTTGCTAAAAGATGAACTTTTCCGACATTGGAATGGTGTCAGAAATAAATTATTGGGTGTTTCTGGTAGCGTTATAGAAACAACTTCTATCATGCACGTTGGTGATGCTTCTCTCCCAGAGAAATTACTGGAAGCCGTGAAAATTCAAATAGAAAAAGAGCGTGAAAAAGATCAACCAGCTTTAACACCAACTGATATATTGCATTCCCTGACAACAATTCGTCGCCAAACTGCGATTAATCCTAATAATGGTACAGCAGATAGAGGTAGTTTGCGATCGGCTCGTGTGGTGATACGCGATCGCGTCAATACTCCACCCCGTTTTACTGCTCTGCTATTCTTTGATGAAGAACCAACAGCCGATATGAAAGCACTTTTAGCCGTTGGAGTTTTAGCACTCCGGCACCTTGGTAGTGGACGAAACCGAGGGCGAGGTCATGTACAATGTAGTTTATGGGATGCTAATGGCAAAAATGATATTACACAAGATTTTGTCGATCGCTTCGGAAAAATTGGGGAGGGAAAATAAATGAAAGTAATCACCTTTATTTTAGAGACGCAACAGCCAGTTTTAGCAACTTCATTTCAGGGAGATCCGAATAGTGATGTCTCTTATGCTTATATTCCTGGGAGTATGATTCGAGGTGCTTTGATTGGTCGTTATCTCAAGCGTCATCCCAAATTGCCAGATGATATTTTATCTGATGCTAAGATTAATCAAGAGGTTAAACGCTTATTTTTTGATGGTAATACCCGCTACTTAAACGCCTACCTTTTTTGTGAAAAACAAAAAAAACGTACCTTACCAGTGCCTCTTTCTTGGTATAGAAATAAAGATGAAGATTTACCTCAAAACCAAGAACCAGCTTTAGAGGTTTACGATTTGAGTCAATCTGAACCAGAACAGGTATCGCTGAAAGGCTTAAGTGAAAAATTTTGCACTGTTAACGAAAGACAAGTTGTTTTATATAGAGAAAAGCGACGGATTAATATTCATACAGCACGCGATCGAACAAAAGGACGTTCATCACCAACAAAACACGATCCAGCTACAAATAAAGTGATTCAAGAAGGAGAAGGTGCAATCTTTTGTTATGAAGCTTTAGATGTTAACCAAACTTTTCAAGGAGTTATCTTGTGTGAAGATGATGATGCACAAACAATTAAGGATTTACTAAAACCAGCAGATATCTGGTTAGGTGGTTCTATAAGTGCAGGCTACGGACACACGAAAATCATTAGTGAAGTCAAACTCGAAGATATCGAAAATTGGACTGAAATAGGAATTGAAAGTAAAAAAAGAGTTGATCGTAATCATCTAAAAATAACTCTTCTCAGTGACACAATTATCCGTGATCGAAATGGACAAGTTTCATCCGATTACTTATTAGTTAAGCAAGCAATTGAGGAAAAGCTGCAATTTAAATCGGAATTACCTAAGCCAACAAATGTTTTTCTTAATAGCACTATTGTTGGTGGATTTAACCGAAAGTGGGGTTTACCTCTGCCTCAAGATGTTGCTTTATCAGCAGGTAGTGTTTTTGTGTTTAATAATATAAAACTCACATCTGAGCAAATTAAGATTTTGGAAAGAGAAGGAATTGGCGATCGTTGCCTTGAGGGTTTTGGCAGACTAGCTTTTAATTGGTTAGGAGAATACCGAGAATTTTCAGCTACACCGCCAGAGCTATTTAGAGCTAATGAAACTCAGTTAGACGAGAAATACCATGACTTAGCTGCACAAATGGCCGAAAACATCCTTCGTCAAAGGTTAGATCAGTCTCTTGTTAAGGAAGTTAGTGATATTAATCTACAAGGCAATATTACCAACAGTCAACTTTCTCGCCTTGAGATTGTTGTTCGACAGGGATTGACAAATCCTCCGAGCTTTCTTCCGCTTATAGAGCTATTGAGTAGTTTGACTTCAAATGCCAGGGAACAGTATAGAAATACAAAAGTTTCTGGAAATAAATCTCTGGAACAACAACTTAAAGATTGGTTGGTAAAACCAATTGGAAATACTGACTCATGGCTAAAGAATCCACAAGACTTAGAAGTTAATATTGCAGGAATTTCTACTAAAATTAAACCTGATTCTGATTTAGCCACAGAATATACACTTCGTTTGATTATGGCAGTTGCTAAAAAAGCTAAAAAGGAGAAAAATAAATGACAATGACTAAAGAGCTATCTGCAATAGATCATCAATCGATCCGCAAACAGCGTCATATTATTAGACGTATTGTTGTGCGCGGCATCTTAATTTTGGATACACCGACTTGTTTGGGAAGTGGTGATGCAGATAGTCCTACTGATTTACCATTACTCAGGGATAGTATTAGTGACCATGCTCTTTTAACAGGTTCATCTATTGCAGGTGCTTTGCGAAATTATGTACGTGAATACGGAGGTTATGAAGCGGTAGATGAATCTCAATTATTTGGCTGTCAAAAAAGTGATGATGAAGGCGATCAAAGTCCACTAATTGTCTATGACGCTCTTAGCCGCGACAACCTCAAAGCTGAGTTACGAGATGGAGTCAAAATCAGCAGCATAACGGGAACGGCAGAAAAGGGAGCTAAGTACGATTTAGAATTATTAGAAGCAGGTACTCAGTTTGATCTATGCTTTGAGTTGGCGATCGACCAGCAGGATAAGAATGAGGATGTCCTAGTTAAGGAATTGGCGCTCGCACTCTCCGGCTTAGAAAATCATGAAATTTGCCTCGGCATGAAAAAACGGCGCGGTTTTGGTCGATGTCATGTAAAAGAGTGGCAGGTTTGGAACTTTAACCTTGAAGATCCTGATGAACGAATAGTATGGTTAAAATTTGAGCATTGGTGTAGGGAGTTATTACCAGATATCGAGACTTATTCATCAATTGCTACTGCTCTTAGAGTATCATTAGAGAATGAGGAAGATCGGCGCGATCGTTTCACCCTTCATGCCACATTTCAATTAGTAGGTTCTCTCCTAATTCGTTCCGGTCAAGATTCAACTGGACGCGCTCCCGATGTCGTACACTTGAAATCTCATCGACCTAACGAATCTGATCCAGTATCAGTATTATCCGGTACAAGTTTAGCAGGGGTATTACGACATCGAGCCGAGAGGATTGTCAAAACATTGGGTAGTTGCTCGCCAATTGTCGATCAGTTATTTGGTTTTGTTGTAGGTAGGCAATCTCAAGCTAGTCGTTTGCTTGTGCACGAGAAAGTCATTGAAAAGGCTACTGAATTAGTACAAAATCGGATTGCGATCGACCGTTTTACAGGAGGTGCTTATCACGGTGCATTATTCGATGAACAACCTATATTTGGTGGGAAAGATACCTGTGTCACCATTGAACTTGAGTTACGGAAGCCAGAGAAGTATGAAATTGGATTGTTGTTACTATTGCTGAAAGATTTGTGGACAAGTGATTTACCTGTAGGAGGTGAAAGCAGCATTGGACGCGGACGTTTAAAAGGAATCAAAGCAGACTTAATCCGACATCACCCACAAAATCCGAAACAATGGCAAATTACACAAAGTGATGAAAATTTGCAAATTACGGATATATCGGATTCAAGCCTGTCAGAAAATTTAGTTAAAGATGAGTTAGAAATTTTTGTTAAGACTTTGCTAAAAGAATTAGGTAAGGATGTGTGAATATGAGTGAACATAGAGAGTCGCAAGTAATAATTTTTAAAGATGATGATGATTTACGCCGTTGGTTAAAATCTCAAGCACCATCTGTATCCGCACAAACACCTTACCTATTGGCTCATGGTGAAGATGGGATAATTTGGGGAAGGTTTGATAATGAAAAGTTGACAACGGCTGAAAAAATATTTCACAAGCCTGAATTTAAAGTTGATTTTCCTCAGTTGCGGTTATTGACTTTGCAACAATGTCGTATCTTCGGTCAGAATGGTGAATTGTTGCTTTGGCAGATTAGCGATAAAAAGTTTAGATGGCGTTTCATCGGGAATCCAGAGGAAGATAAAATCCCAGAAAGTCAGATTCTTTGGGGAACGCATGGAGAGAAGCAGGGTAACTTTACTTTGCTTTGGGATGGTTCGCAAGGACTGAAACACGCCGTGCCATTTACTGATATCGAGTTGAATGGCGATCGCTTAATCAATCCCGTGCGCTTGCTCGTACATCACTACATCAAATATGAGGAAGAAACGGGTTTAGCTCGTATCTATCTCAGCCGTCTTGTCGCTCTAACTACTAAACTGGAGATTAAATAATGAATCCTAAACACATCAAAGAAATTAAACAGTCAGATCGTATAGCTAAAGCGCCATACAATTTCGTGGAATTACCTGCAAAGGTTGTTGAAGCAGAAGATTTACCAAGTGGCGATCGCTATCATCCAGAGCGTCACACTGGGAGAATTAAATGTACTTTAACAACGAAATCTCCACTTTACAATCGTTGTGGTTGGAGTCCCGAGGATTTTGCTAAATACTCAGAACCTCCCACACATAAAACAAAAGAAGAAAAAGAGCGATGGGAGAAAGACGAAAAAGCAAAGTGGGAAAAGGAAAGACGAGAAATTCTTGCGGCTTTCTTTAGTTACCCTGGCGGTAATCTTGCTGCCATATCTGGTAGTAGCATACGAGGAATGCTACGAACTATAGTTGAAATTGTTAGTTTTGGAAAAATAGATCGTGTTTCAGATCAACAGCACTTTTTCTTTAGAGCCGTTGCTGCCGATAAAGACGATCCACTGAAGGAAGAATACAAGAAATATGTTAAACCCCAAAATATTAAAGCTGGCTACTTGGTAGAAAGACAAGATGGTTGGTTTATTCGTCCCGCTCTGCTTGTTGATGAGGCTCCCTTCGTCTGGGTTCAAGAGGATATGTTACGGTCAATCTCTGGGTTTATTCCAATGAGCAACCTATCAGATTATAGACCTCGGTATTTTATGAATATTAGTTTTGAAGATATCTATACAAAAAACACTCGCCGTTTTGCTGGGAAAGTCAGTGGGAATTGTACAACCTATAAATATCAAGGAGTTGTAGTAACTAGCGGCAATATGCTGGAAGGAGGCAATAATCCCGGCGATCTCAAACGTCAGAATCACTGCATTATCCGAGAACCAAACCCAAACGCTGAACTGATTCCAATCAGTGAAGATGCAATTCAGGACTATTACAGCGCTTTAACTCCTTTTCAAAAGCAGCCACCATTCGAGCCAAATAGAGGTGTTCTAAAAAATCGTCGTTGTATCTTCTACTGTCAACCCCAAACAGGACAACCAGTGACGCTATTTGGTCAAAGTCCTAACTTTCGGATTCCTTACTCTCCTCAAGGTAATGGAAAAGCTTCAACTGCACGAGATTTTATTCCTCATTTTCTGAAAGATTCTAAAGATAAACCAGCAGTCACTGATATAGCTGAAGCTATTTTTGGCTTTGTCCGACGTGACAAGCAACCTGAAGGAATAGAACAAAGTCGTGCTGGTCGGGTGTTTATCAGCGATGGTATCCTGAAGCCACATCAGCAGGAGATGGTACAGCAAAGCCTGAATCAAGAACCCAAAACTATTCTGTTATCTAGCCCAAAACCTACAACATTTCAGCATTACTTGGTTCAATCACCAGAAACTGGGGCAAATAAGAGTCAACTCATGCACTATGCTAGCAGTCCACCAAACGATACAGAACCAGGAAAAACAGTTATTCGAGGACACAAGCTGTACTGGCATAAACCTGCTCAGATTGAATTTCATGGTGACGCAGCAGGTACCCAAACGAGTCTAATTAAACCGATTGATGAAGGTATTAACTTTTCATTTACCATCTACTTTGAGAACTTGAGTAAAGTAGAGATTGGTGCAATATTGTGGGTATTGATGATTGCAGAAGACGAGAGATACTGCTTTTCTCTAGGTATGGGTAAACCTTTGGGGATGGGTGCTGTTAAGGTGAAGATTGATGAGCTTTGGTTTGGCGATCGCACTCAACGCTACAATACCTTATTCACTGATAACAATCATTGGAAATATGGAGAGAAAGCTAACACTGATTCAGAACGCGAAGAGTGCATAAAAGCCTTTGAGGATTATGTACTGGAGAATATTCACGAAAATGACCATTTAGAGGGACGTAAAGCTACCACCTTAGATGAGCTTCCTCGAATCGAAATGTTATTGGCAATGTTGCAATGCGAAGGTCTACAAAACTCACTAGATGCTGAGTATATGACGATTGAGCCTAACGAGTACAAAGAGCGTCGAGTTCTACCAACTCCGCTACAAGTAGCAGGAATCGATGATAATCGCAGACTCGATCAAGCGTCTTCTGCCAGTATTTTACCAAGTGTTGTAGTCAAGTCAGAACGGCAAGTGGAAATTGCTAGAGCTGTTAAGTCAAAAAAGTTTGAGATTGGACAAATTTTGGAGGCTACTGTAACTAGCATCAACAGCAATAAGGTAACTTATCATATCTTGGAAGTCTTAAAGCTTACGGAGAAGGAGCCTAAAAAAGCAGCTTTATTGACAGAAGGACAAGCAGTTCATGTAAAGATTACTGCTCTCAAGGAAGATGGGAGTATTAAAAGTGTCAAATGTGTGGATTGATTCGCTTTCCCCATAAAAGCGATCGCCCTTCCTACTCCCCCATCAGATCGAATCCTGTTAAACGAATTAGATATCGGTAAGGACACAGCACTGCTGTGTCCCTACAGATCTCCTGTGCATTCAAATAGATTAACCCTACAATCCCTCAGTCCGTGCAGGCGGACGAAAGTACGGGCGAGCGACAGGTTTCAACCTATCGGCACCGACACATCGCCGAACCAAATATTACTCCCACTCGATCGTACCCGGCGGCTTAGAAGTAATATCGTAAACCACCCGGTTCACCCCTTTAACCTCATTCACAATCCGATTCGAGATCAGTTCCAACAAATCGTAAGGAACCCGCGCCCAGTCAGCCGTCATCCCATCTTCACTGGTAATAAATCGCAAGACGATCGGGTAAGCGTAGGTGCGCTGATCGCCCATCACACCTACACTGCGAATGGGTAGTAACACAGCAAAAGCTTGCCAAAGTTCGTTATACAATCCATGCCGATTAATTTCTTGGCGAACCACAAAATCAGCATCCCGCAAAATATTTAATCTCTCTGCGGTAACTTCTCCTATAATCCGAATCGCCAATCCCGGGCCTGGGAAAGGTTGTCGGTTCACGATTTCTTCCGGTAGCCCGATCGACCGGCCGACTTTTCGCACTTCATCCTTAAACAGTTTTCGCAGCGGTTCAATCAGCTTAAATCGCAAATCTTTCGGCAAACCGCCGACGTTGTGGTGGCTTTTAATCTTAACAGCAACTCGATCGCCACTTTTCGGGTCTGCATTAGTGTCAGCCGACTCAATCACATCAGGATAAAGAGTGCCTTGGGCGAGGTAGTCGAAGGGGCCGAGACGCTTCGATTCTTCTTCAAATACGTTGATAAATTCGTGACCAATCCGCTTGCGTTTTACTTCAGGATCAGTAATCCCTTCAATTTGAGCTAAAAAGCGTTCGCGAGCATTAACATATTCAACGTCAATGTGGAATTCCTCTTTAAATAACTTCACCAACCGTTCCGGTTCATACTTACGCATAAACCCTTGATCGATAAACATACAGGTAAGTTTGTCGCCGATCGCCCTGTGCAGCAAAAAAGCCAAAGTTGAAGAATCTACGCCACCGGATAGAGCCAGCAAAACTCGTTTTTCTCCGACTTGCGCTCGAATTTCGCGAATAGATTCCTCCACAAAAGTAGCTGTAGTCCAATTCGGTTCGCACTCGCAAATATGGTAAACAAAATTGCGAATTAAAGCTATTCCGCCGATGGAGTGAACTACTTCTGGATGGAACTGAACCCCGTAAAGCTTTTTCTCGTGGTGAGCAATTGCCGCACAGGGAGTATTTTCAGTATGACCGAGGATTTCAAAACCTAGTGGCAACTGGGTACAGGAATCGCCGTGGCTCATCCACATCGTGCTACCTTCTTCGACATTTGTCAGCAAATCCGTAGGGTCGTCAATAGATAGTGATGCCTTGCCGTATTCCGCTAATTTAGCTCGCTCAACAGTGCCTCCGAGCTGCTTTACCATCAACTGCATCCCGTAACACACTCCCAACACAGGTATTCCCAAATTCCAAATTTCTGGGTCGCATTGGGGAGCTTTTTCATCGTATACAGAACTCGGCCCTCCTGAAAGAATAATTCCTTGAGGATTGATTGCTGCTAACTGTTCAGCAGTAGTGCGGTAGGAAATAACTTCTGAATATACTTGAGTTTCGCGAATGCGGCGAGCAATCAATTCGGAATACTGGGAACCGAAGTCGAGAATCACGATCATCTGGCGATCGCTCTGCCCCTGTTCCGAGTTGGTTAAAGCTGATTTATTTTCTATTTGAGTAGTCACGGTTAGTGCTTAATTGGTAGTTGCGTGCTTGGTAATTCTTGCGGTCAACTGCAAGACTTTATGAGCGAGGGATGAGTGATTCGATTAAAGAGAATTCAGGGATATCCACACTACATTAACAAATTTGGGTGAGAAATGTATCACCCATTTCACTTTTAACAATAATTTGGCGATCGCGCCCGAACATCACCGAGCCGACGGGGACGCGCAGCCCGGTGTGAGCGAAAATGCAATCGGACGATCGCAAATCTATCTGTTGGGCGATGTCGCCGTAAACTCGATCGACCCAATTGCTGCCAGTGGAGCCGTCTAAAGCCCGCAGTTGCTGGAGAGCGTCTTCGGCCGTCGCTGCGGCAAAAATCGAGGAACACACATCAGCGGGCATTCGGGCTCGCGCACAGTAAGCTGTCAAAATTTCCCGACGCCCGTCAGCGAGGTGGTGATGAGTGTGAAAAATCCCCGCAGCCAATTTCATCAGTTTGCCATGATAGCCAAACAGCAAAATTGACTGCACGCCTTGATATCCAGCCTCTACGAGCAGCGGGCCCAGCCAGTTAGCCGTTTTGACCAGCCGATCAGGATTAATCCCCAGTTGTCGGGCCAAATCCAAGCCGTTTTCGCCGATGCAGAAAACCAAACAGTCAAACAGTTCAGCTTTTTGTTGCAGTTGTTCGCGGTAAGCTTCCAACTGTCCCGGGGCGCTCAGAGGTTGAGAAATGCCAGTTGTACCCAGCAGCGACAGTCCTTCTACCACGCCGAAAGCTTCGTTAGAAGTACGGGCGGCCAGTTGGCGACCAGATGGCAGAATCAGGGTGACAGTAATTTTTTCTCCCTTTTCGAGTTCTCGGCTCAGATTCACACGCAACAGCCGCAGGGCGTAATCATAGATAGCCGCTCCTCCACCTTCCGAGTGATGTCCAATTCCCTCGCCCCCAACAATCAGTAACTTGTTGTCGTTTTTCCCCAAAGTTTCTCCCTCTCCCACTCTCGACAATTCCACCATTGCCCAAACGGGGGTATTGCGAGTCAGATCTAGGTTATCCCCCGGATCGGAGCGAGTCACAGCTAAGGCTGTGTCAGTTTTTAGTACAGATACTTGTTCGATCGGAATTTCTGCGGTGATTGCTGGTTCAAGTAAATCTACTGAGACGCTATCTACGGACTGCATACCTCTACGCAAGCACCGCAGGGCTCCTAGTGCAGCAGCACAAGCAAATACTGGCAGTGTATACCCGGATCGAGGTTGATTTTTTGTGTTCATAGAATGCAGATGTCCGTAAATTTGCTGAGGATCGACATCACGCTGTAGCAGTGACAGTTCTCAGTATGTTATCAAAGAGTTTAATCCCAATTCTAGGGTTTGATATTATTAGCAGTTAGTGTGCTTTTTGTCAACAGATAATTCTGTCCTCACAGTTGCGATCGCGCGAAATTTGTTTTGGCCCTTGGGGCGACTTGTTTGAGGGCGAATTAGAGCAATTTTTGTAGAAATACTGCGATCGCAGCCTTGTTAAGCCAGACAAGCTACTTTTTTTATAATCAATAAACTTAGATATTCCAAACGGTCGATGCTAAGGGCGATCGGTTGTCACCTATACTAATCAAAATTACCCGGACGCGCCAGTCCTACTTTCAAGCTAACCCCTTGAAGGTGGGACTGGTTTTATCTGGCTATACTAAGTAGATAGATTTATCCCTGGGTCTCTTTTATTGGGGGGGGAACGACTTTGGGTGCGATCGAGAAACCAGAAAAAGCCACCATTTAAATCTAGCCAGTTTCACCTGGTTTTCCTAAATTTATCTTTAATCATTTGCTATGTCATCCTCACCTTGACTTTTCACCTCTGAAGGAAACGATAACTTAATATTAATATCTATAGAAATTGTTGCATTATTATTTTCATTAAAAAAATGTATATCAGTTATATGTATCTTAGCGTCTTTTGGTAAAGACCTACCGACAGTAGAATCACCCGATAAATCTACTTTATAACCAGCTTTATCCAACCATTGATGAACATTGCGCCAATTACCCACATCATCACTAGGAGTTTCAGGAATACCCTTAAAATATTGATAGAGAGTTTTGCACATATAAACCTCAGCCCCCCTAGCACTTTTCGACAATTGACGCGCAATATCACTAGGGCTGCAATTGCACAACAGACCACGCAAATATAATTTTTCTGTATCAGTGAGACCTTGGCGGGCGTTGGGTAAAATACGACGTTTAGCTTCGGTAAATAGTTCATAGATGCGATTCAAATCCCAAGTTTGGGCCGCTTCGGCAAATAGATCCTTTCTAGTAGGTTTTCGTGTAACCATTTTTAGTATTGGTGGAAATTGCTAACGTAATGGTAGCATAAATTGATAACGTTCAATAGTTGCGGATTATTTTTTTTTGTTTTAAGGTAGATATCACATGGGTCTTTCATGCTTGCGGTCATATTTTTTTGTGACAGTTTCTAGTCCTTTGGGAAAAGGCTAATGTAATGATAGCGTAATTTGGTAGTCTTTGTTAGCTTTAAGTTCGTTATCAACAAAACAATCCTAGCTTATCCAACAGTTGAATCATAAAAAGTATGCGAATTATATTTTTAGGCCCGAATGGTGCAGGCAAAGGCACTCAAGCTGCTATTGTGGCTCAGGACTTCGGGATTCATCACATCTCAACGGGCGAACTACTGCGCCAGGAGCGAAAAGACAAAACTGACAGAGGCCAAAAAGCACAATCTTATATAGATAAGGGGGCATTAGTCCCTGATAGCATTGTGCTAGATATTGTAAAAGAACAATTGACTAAAAAAGAAGCAACACCAGGTTGGATACTAGACGGATTTCCTCGGAACGTGGCTCAAGTAGGAGCTTTAGATAAATTATTAAGGGATTTAAACCAAGCAAGTTGTGATTGTGTTATCAATTTTGATGTACCAGACTCAGTTTTAGTTCAGCGACTGAGAAAGAGGGCCATCAAGGAAAATCGTACAGATGATACTCCAGAAGTTATTCGGCGGCGAATCCAAATTTTCCAGGAAGAAACTGCACCTTTAATCAACTTATATAGTGAGTGGTTGTTGCTAGAAACCATCAACGGGTTTATGTCTAAAGAGGCAGTTAGCTCAGCAATTAAAGAAGTTTTGTCAGAAGTAAAAAAGCCCACTAAGTCCTAATTGGTAAATCAAGGAGTAAA
>DMYK01000109.1:2603-5812 GCA_003483675.1 Microcoleaceae cyanobacterium UBA11344 | reverse complement strand
CCGCCTGCAATTGCCGAAAAGCCTCCCATATTTACCACAAACAAACCGTAGGCAAATACCCCCGCAATAATCGAAGGAACACCGCTGAGGACATTAGTAGCAAAACGCACCCAGCGAGCTATATTGCCACTACTGAACTCGGATAAATAAACGGCGGCCAATACACCAAAAGGAACAGCAATTAAAGAAGCAATTCCCACCGTCATCAATGTACCAAGAATTGCATTAGCAATACCGCCTCCCGATAGTCCGGGCGGCGGTGGCAGCTTGGTAAACAAGTCTAAATTCAGGCGATTGAAACCTTGTATAGTGACGTAGGAAAGCACTGCAAACAAAGGCAACAGAGTAATTGTTAAACAGGCTCCCGCTAATACTGTCATCGCCATATTGAACAGCGATTTGGGACTGTTTTTAACTTTTTTTAAACTGCCTGTCTTCGAGGCAAAAGAATCTAGACCTTCGGAGGTTCTGTTTGACATAAATTAAAACTGTATGGGAATTTGCGGCAAACTTTTATAGTCCTGGACGCAGAAGAGTGTCTGTCATGGTAAATTAAACGCAGTGTTGTGAAGCAACGAGAGAGATTCTTCGCAACGCAAAGCCTACGCTCAGAATGACAGAATTACCTTGAAATGCGTCAGTCCCATTTTAGTTGTACTTCGCTCTAACTTGAGAAACAATCCACTCTGCCAAGATATTAACAATCAGCGTCATAATAAACAGAATTAGCCCCGTGTACATCAGAGCTGATACTTGCAAGCCGGAAGCTTCCGCAAACTGATTTGCCATCAAAGAAGCAATAGTATTTGCAGGAGCTAGCACAGAAAGACTCAACTGATTGGAATTGCCAATTAACAGAGTTGCAGCCATTGTTTCTCCCATAGCGCGACCCAAACCGAGCATAATTCCGCCGACTATGCCGGAGAAAGCAGCAGGTACGAGCACTCTAAAAATGGTGGTCCAGCGAGTAGCTCCTAAGCCTAAAGATGCTTGTCGCAATTCGGGAGGAAGACTTGCTAAAGAGTCACGGGAGATAGCAGTAATAATGGGCAAAGTCATAATTCCTAAAATTACTCCGGCTGGTAACATTCCGGGTCCCACTGGGGGGGTGCTAAAAATTGG
Organism: Microcoleaceae cyanobacterium UBA11344; assembly: GCA_003483675.1. Lineage (GTDB taxonomy): Bacteria > Cyanobacteriota > Cyanobacteriia > Cyanobacteriales > Microcoleaceae > Microcoleus. The sequence goes on along the minus strand of DMYK01000109.1, from coordinate 4,690 downwards.
CAGCCATCCGAAAGTGCCGTTGAGAAACTTGCCGAGGTTGGTAAGAATGGGAATCAATACAGCAATTCCCCACAAACCGTAAACTACGCTAGGAATGGCTGCTAAGAGTTCTACCAAAAAAACCAAAGCTGTGCGGATTGGTAGCGGCAGAAAATCTTCACTCAAGAAGATAGCAGTTCCTACTCCTAATGGTACTGCAATTAGGAGCCCGATCGCCGAACTGACGATCGTCCCATAAATCATCGGCAGCGCGCCGTACTCTTCTTTAACCGGATTCCAGCTACTGCTAAATAGAAATCCCAAACCGTACTGTTGAATAGCAGGTAACGCTCTGAAAGTAACCGTGAGCGCGATTACCAGCAAAATTACCCCAATTCCTAGGCCCAAAATCCGAGTCAGCCAGATGAAGGCTTGGTCTAAGGACTTTTCTAGCTGAGAGCGCGATCGGCTCTCTGATTGAGCGCTCTGATTATCTGAAATCATAGAAAAAAAACCCAATAATAGTGAAAAAGAGTAATTTTAAGAAAAAGCTAGAAGGAAGCGGAAAGAAAGACCATAGATAAAATCAAAGAGGGGGCGGGTTAATTAATCTCCTGAATTTTTAACAAATATTTCTGGTTCAACCCGCCCATTATATCTTGAAAGAGGTAGATTGCGATTTACCGTTGGGTGGGGGCGGGTTTATGAGATTGTGGGTTTTAGGCAATTATTGTTGGTGAACCCGCCCCTACAGAAAGATCTCTCTTCTTTCTTCCTTCTTCCTTCAATTACTATTTGGCAACCTCAATCTTGTAGTCGGGGCTGATGCCGTCAGCGGCTGCGGCTACTTTTTCTCTGACGTTTGGAGGCAGAGGAACGTAGCCCAATTCAGAACTAACTTTTTGACCTTCATTCAAGCCGTATTCAATCATAGCCTCGATCGCTTTAGCTTTGTTGGGGTCAGCAACTGTTTTGGGGACTAGCATCCAAGTGTAAGTGACAATTGGATAGGATTGAGCACCTTCTGGGTCTTCGATAAATACCCGCAGATTTTCCGGCAGTGGCACTGTTGCTAGAGCTTGAGAAGCTGACTCGTCATTAGGTGTGACAAATGTGCCTGCTTTGTTTTGTAGCGATGCAAATTTGAGATTGTTGTTTTTGGCGTAGCCGTATTCTACATAGCCAAGGCTACCCGCAGTTTGTAGAATTTGGGTTGTGACACCTTCGTTGCCTTTTGCACCGAGAAAAGTGCCAGTTTTAGACCACTCTACTGTCTTGTTTTCCCCTACTTTTTCTTTCCATTCTGGACTGATGGCACTCAGGTGTTTGGTGAAGACGGCGGTGGTACCGCTACCGTCAGAACGGTGTACAACTGTGATATTTTGGTCTGGCAGTTTAGCGCCCGGGTTAGCCGCTGCAATTTTGGGGTCGTTCCACTTCGTAATTTTACCCAAGAAGATTTCTGTGTAAACATCCCGTGGCAGTTTCAGTTCGGGTACGTCTGGCAGATTGTAGCCGATGACGATGCTGCCGGCTGTCATGGGCAACAGTATCACGCCTTTGTCTGCTGGAACTTTGGCGATTTCATCGTCTTTCATGGCGGTGTCGCTGGCTCCAAAGTCTACAGTGCCTTTGGTAAATTGTTCGACTCCGGCGCCGCTGCCGACCGATTGATAGTTAATTTGTACTTTGGGGTTTATTTTGTTGAAGTCTTGAAACCAACGCTGGTAAAGGGGTGCGGGGAATGACGCACCGGCTGCGGTGATGGCTACGTCTGTTGCTAGGACGAGTTTGCTGGGTGTTGTAGTGCCTGGGGTTGTTGCGGTGCCGCCGGGGCTGGGGGTGCTGCTGGTGGTTGTGCTGCCGCCACAAGCTGCTAAGCTAAGGGCGATCGCCATTGCGGAAATTGCGGTAGTCAGTCGGTTTGAATTAATCAGGTTAATACGAAAAAGCATATAAGGCTTTGATTCTGATACAAGGTGTCCCGCATTAGCATAGCGCTCAAAAGTAAAGCTTAGGTTAAGAATATTTACATTTTACAATATATTAATATTTTAGTTAAAAAAGATCTTGACAGTTTTGAATAAATAAGATATAGGGAACGGTTG
>DMYK01000109.1:364-2586 GCA_003483675.1 Microcoleaceae cyanobacterium UBA11344 | reverse complement strand
CTATCCCGAAGGGAATCGCCCGTCCCAAAATTCACGTTTAATTATAAAAAATATCGGTTCGAGCTCCAGAAAACCCTACAATGATGGTTGTTTTCATAAGGTGCAACAAATGGTGCAAGCGCCACTATCAACATTTTCTCATGGCTCGATCGACCTTTTGCCGGAAAAATCACCGCTGCAACAACGGTTAGATAGCCTCGTAGAGCAAATAATTAAAGGATATCGAATCGACAGAGACGAAGCACTGGCTCTGACAGGAATAGAAGGCCAAGAAAATATTTTACTGTTGTGCTCCGCAGCCGATCGCGTGCGTCAAGCTTGCTGCGGCAATACGGTAGACTTGTGCAGCATCATTAATGTTAAGTCTGGTAACTGTTCGGAAAATTGCGGCTTTTGCTCTCAGTCGGCTCACCATCCGGGAGAAAACGTCCCGATTTACGGCTTAAAAACCTCCGATGAGATTTTAGCGCAGGCGAAGGCGGCTGAGGAGGCGGGAGCTAAAAGATTTTGTCTGGTTTCTCAGGGGAAAGGGATTAAACATAACAGCCCGAAATCCTCAGAATTTGAGCAAATTCTCGACACAGTGCGCCGAATTATTGACGAAACTAATATTAAGCCTTGCTGCGCTTTGGGAGAAGTGAGTGTCGAACAAGCTCAAGAATTGCGATCTGCGGGTGTGACGCGCTATAACCACAATTTAGAATCGTCTGAGCAGTTTTTTCCGAATATTGTCACAACTCACAAATGGAGCGATCGGACTGCTACAATTAAGAACTTAAAAGCAGCAGGCATTCAAGCTTGCAGCGGCGGAATTATCGGCATGGGCGAAAGCTGGGAAGATAGAATTGATTTAGCTTTGTCTTTGCGCGAGTTAGAAGTTGAGTCAGTACCGGTGAATTTGCTATCTGCTAGAAAAGGTACCGCTTTGGGTGATTTACCTCCACTAGATCCCTATGAAGCATTAAAGGCGATCGCAATTTTTCGACTAATACTTCCAGAGCAAATCATCCGCTATGCAGGAGGTAGAGAAGCAGTCATGGGAGAACTACAACACCTCGGCTTAAAAGCAGGAATTAATGCTATGCTGGTCGGTCATTATCTTACTACTATGGGTCAACCCGCAGAGCAAGACCGAGCCATGTTAGAATCCCTCGGACTTGAGGGCGGCGAAGCACCAATTCCAGGGAGTTTTGAGGGTTAATTTTGTTTGAGTTTAGAGTTTTGAGTTAGAGAGAATAGTTTTGAGTTAAGTCATCCTGAGTGACAGCGAAGGATCTCAAAGAGGGCACAGATGCTTCATTATCCTTCGCGTCCTGAGCATTGCGAAGGCTCAGGACTCAGTATGACAGTTGACTGCGTAACGGATTGAGCCGTGGAAGTAATCTAAAATCTACAGGACTTACGCAAAGCCTATGTATCATGAGTCAATCGAAGCGAAGCAACGAGCGAGATTCTTCGCTTCGCTCAGAATGACAGAATCACATTGAAATGCGTAAGTCCTAGTCTAAAATCTCAAATCTAAAATCTAAAATCTAAAATCGGATGCCTGCTCCCATTGAATTAATCTGGGCTTTTATTGGTTTACTCCTAACGATAGGAGGCACTTTTTTGCCTGCCTTTGTCACCCCTCCAATTTGGTTTTGGGACGGTCGAGGATTTCAGGCTTATTCTTTAGGTGTTACCTATCAAATAGGAGCCGTTTTGCTGGTAGGCTGCATGGGTGGCAAAAATGCTGCTGCTCTGTCACAAATTGCCTATTTAGCTTTAGGATTAACTTTGTGGCCGGTGTTTTCTCAAGGTGGCGGCATCGGCTATCTCAAGGAACCGAGTTTTGGGTATTTACTGGGTTTTGTTCCGGGTGCTTGGGTGTGCGGATGGGTGGCTTTTAAGGTGGTGTCACGGCTGGAATCTATGGCTTTTAGCTGTTTGTGCGGTTTGTTCACGGTTCACGCGATCGGCTTAATTTATCTGATGGTCACTCACTTTTTGCCACCGACAAGAACAACACCTTTATTCGATGAGATTCTCAAGTATTCAGTTTATCCTTTGCCTGGACAATTGGCGGTAGTTTGTGCGATCGCATTGCTGTCATTTGTTTTACGTCGATTGATGTTTTATTAATTAGTCATTAGTCATTAGTCATCAGTCATTAGTCATTGGTGATTGTGCAAAATTAGGTTATACTGTCTTTGTGCAACGGGAGAGTCATCTCGCTGCGGCTG
>DMYK01000109.1:0-313 GCA_003483675.1 Microcoleaceae cyanobacterium UBA11344 | reverse complement strand
TTGCTGCTATTATCAGTTTAGTTTTAGACCACTTGACTAAGTTTTGGGTGGTGCAAAATTTTGAATTGGCTGTTCCTCCGCAGACTCAGCCACTGTGGTCTGGGGTGTTTCACTTCACTTATGTTGTTAATACCGGTGCGGCTTTTAGTTTGTTTAGCGGCGGGGCGATTTGGTTGCGCTGGCTGTCTTTGGGCGTTAGTGTGGGATTGATGGTACTCGCTTGGTTCGGACCACGAATTAATCGCTGGGAACAAGCTGGCTATGGCTTGATTTTGGGGGGCGCACTAGGGAATGGGATCGATCGATTTATTTC
>DMYK01000576.1:9955-12810 GCA_003483675.1 Microcoleaceae cyanobacterium UBA11344 | reverse complement strand
TTGACGGCAAGTGCGGTGCGCCGTCCTGATGGAAGTATGGGCGTGCAAATGACTCGCGGTTTGCCACAAGTTGAGGATTTAAAGTTAAAAATTCTGGAGATTTTAGACAGGGAAGGTAAGTCTTTGGTGGCGCTGAATACCATGCTCTGTGCGGGAGATATTAATGAGCATTTGGTGCAGCGAAAAATGGAGATTCGAGATGATGCTGCTAACCGCATTATCTGGAATGGGGTAATGACGAAAGCGGTGGCGATCGCACTTAATCCAATTACTGTAATTGATCTCCTCAGCGGTGCGGTAATTGATGTGGTGATGATATTAACTCTGTCTAAAGTTTACGGTATTGCGATGACGGAAGCGGGAGCGGTGGAATTGTTGCAAAAAATTGCAATCAGTATGGGGGGAATTACTGCTGGTGAATTGGTGGCTAATTTTGGTTTGAGCTCTTTGAAAGGATTGTTGGGTTTGGCGACTCCGGCGACGGGTGGTTTGGCTTTGGGCCCTTATTTGTCTGTAGCTGTGACGCAAGCTGCGATCGGAGGGGTTTCTTGCTACGGAATCGGTCAAGTTACTAAGACTTATTTGGCTAATGGTGCTTCTTGGGGAGATGATGGGCCAAAGGCTGTTGTGAGCAAGATTTTGTCTTCTTTGGATGAGGATTCTATTTTAAATCGGATTAAGGATGAGTTGCGGGCTAAGTTGGATTTGAGAGGTGGGGAAAAACAGCAATCTTAGTGAGAATAAGGAAGAAGGCCCTTCGACTTCGGTGGTTGGTGAGCGTAGTCGAACCACACTTCGACTACGTGAGCGTGCGCCGCGAAGCTGAGCGGGTAAACGCAGTCGTTGGGATCAGGGTAAACGCAGTCGTTGGGATCAGGATAAAAAGAAGAAGCAACGATCAAATGTCTATACCTAATTCCTCCGCTTCGCTTCGCCCAATTATCAATTACCAAAATCTCTTCCTATTAATCCTTGCATTTCCGATGTCGATAAATTCATCATTTGTGCAATTTGTGCTAAATTAATTCCCGAATTTAACAGTTGAGAAATGAGCGATCGCAAGGCTGATTCTGCCGCCAGCCGCGCTTGTTTGGATTCTTGAAAAGATGAATCGCTCATTAGACAAAAAAATAGAGGCAGGCGCAACACCTACCCCACAATAGTTATTGGAAAAATCTATTCATTTCCTCCTACTAATCGCTCAACTTCCGATGTCGATAAATTCATCATTTGTGCAACTTGCTCTAAATTCATTCCCGAATTTAACAGTTGAGAAATGAGCGATCGCAAGGCTGATTCGGCGGCTAGTCGTCCTTGTTGTTCGGCTAGCCGTCCTTGTTGTTCGGCTAGCCGTCCTTGTTGTTCGGCCAGTCGTCCTTGTTGTTCGGCTAGCCGTGCTGATTGTTCGGCCAGCCGTCCTTCTTCAGATTGCTGGTAAGTCTTGAGAAATTCCCCTGTCTGAGGATTTCTAAATCTCAATTCTCCAGAAATGATGTGCAATTCTAGTGCCAAGACTTCACTGTATAGCCACAGCGTATCGAAGGCGATATTATTGATGGGAATTTGCTCATATCGGTTGTTGACTAAACGCACTCCTTGCAGTATCGGATTCAGATAATCCCCAGACGGATCGTACTGAAAGTATTCCTTTACTCCCAAACTTCGATAGGTTTCTGGTTTGCTTTCTTGGTCTACATCTTGAGTTGTTTCCGATGTTATTTCCAAGACAAACTGCGGGGCTATCCCTGCTTCTTTCCATATTTTGTAGTTATCTCTTTGGCGTTTTTTGACTCCAAATACTACATAAATATCAGGAGCAACTACTGCTGATTTGTTGCCTTCTTCATAATAAACGAAAGAATTTGCTGACACGTAGACATCCCATCGCTTGTGAAAGTGCAGCTTCAGGGCTTCCACGCCGTAAGTCATGTAGTCGCGCGTGATGTCACTTTCAGCCATCGGTTCTCCATCGCTGCTGGGATATTCTATTTCTTCTTGTTCGATAGAAGTTAAAACTGTCACAGTTTAATTCTCCTCAGTTATTCTCAACTTCATTGTATCAAATGAGTATAAAAATGGCGTTTGTACTTGACAAACGCCATTTTATAGAGTTAAGAACGCGGCGTTTTATCTTGTTTAAATGCCGCTAACCATTCGCGAATTTGCTCGGACGCAATGTCGCGCCCGCCCAAACCAAAAGCTAGAGCAATCCCCACCGCGATCGCCCCCAGCAGCAGCCCGAAAGCCAAATTCACAATATCGCTACCAATGCCCATCTGTTGCAGCGCCAAGGCCGAAACAAAGGCAATAATCGCGATCCGAGCCGTTTGGCCCAACAACCGCGCTTGGCGAGTTCCAGAACTGGCAATCAAATTAAACGCCAGATTCGCCAAATACAGGCCGATCGCAAATACCACCAAACCCGCCAGCACCTGACCTGCAACCAGGACAATACCGCTAACAATCGCCGTCAGCGCCGGAATTCGCAGCACGTCGGTAGCAGCCACCACCGCAAACAGGATGATGCCCACCTGTACCACAATCCCCACAAACTCAGAAGGCGTGCGGGCAGGAACTTCTGGTTCCGACTGGAGTACCGTTGCATCGGGATCTAGCTGGTTCTGCGCGATCGACAGTGGCTGTTTTGGCTGCACTCCCAACCAAGAAAAGACATTATTAAAGCCCATTCCGGTCAGGATATTAGTCACCAAATCGCCTACCCAGCGCCCCAAAATGTAAGCAACCGCCAGAATCAGCGCTGCTGTAAAAATGTTAGGAATCGCACTCAAAACAGTATTGAGCATCGCGATTGCTGGCTGGGAAATCGCCTGAATGTCCAAAGCGTTGAGAGCTGC
>DMYK01000576.1:9747-9890 GCA_003483675.1 Microcoleaceae cyanobacterium UBA11344 | reverse complement strand
CCCAAACTGTCCGCCCCACTAGCAGCCAGCAGATTTGTGACAATCCGCCGCACCACTTGAGCCAGCAGCCAGCCCACAAACCCAATCAGCACAGCTTCCAGAATTTTCGGAATTGCCGCCAGAATTTGGTTGAGCAAATTATT
>DMYK01000576.1:9245-9730 GCA_003483675.1 Microcoleaceae cyanobacterium UBA11344 | reverse complement strand
GGCAAAAACAGCAGAAAAATGAACCAGTACAGCGCATTCGCCAGAGTATCGCTCAGCAGCAAAGGACTCTCGCTGGGCCCAGTGCCCACCTGCTGATTCAACCGCTCGTCCACGCTAAAAGTCCGCATCGTCCGCGATACGGCCAATTTGGCGACTGTTGCTAACACCCAAGCAATCCCCAACCAAATTAGCGCGCCGCCTAACTTCGGCAAGAAACCGGTAATTTGATTGAGAAAAGTATTGAGCGGTTGCGAGACAGCCGTTAGATTTAGCTGGTTGAAAAAGGCTACCAGGAAAAAGATAAAAATGATCCAGAAAACGACTGCGGAAATCCACTTTTCCACTGGCGGTGCTCCAGCTCCTTCCGGGCGGCCGGTAATCCAAGCAGCCAGCCGATTGTCGATCGTGGTCTTCTTGAGCAATCCCCCGACTAAAGATGAGACAAGGGCTGACACTATCAATCCAATTAGCAGAATACCTACTGC
>DMYK01000576.1:4844-9066 GCA_003483675.1 Microcoleaceae cyanobacterium UBA11344 | reverse complement strand
ATAAGAAACTTTGACACTCCCCGCGCATGAATGCGGGGGATTCTTGGTTCACCGAGCGCACTTATCTTTCGGGACTCACATCATTCAGACAGAGGTGCATCTCTCCCCAAGCTTGATCGTTCCCGGATGCCCTCCGGTACGTTTCTAATCCCTTAGCTAAAATATTCAATGCTGCATTATAGTCTCTCTCCAAAACAATGCCACATTGATGGCAAATATGGCTTCTCATGGAAAGAGTCTTTTTAACTATGGTTCCACAACTAGAACATTCTTGACTGGTATATTTAGGTGATACAGGAATAACTATTTTCCCGTAGACCCTCCCTAAATACTCCAGCCACTGAGTGAATTGTGTCCATGCTGCATCATTAATAGACTTAGCTAATTTGTGATTCTTCACCAAATTCCGCACCGGCAAATTCTCATAGACTACCAAATCGTTAGATTGGATGACGCACCTTGCCGTCTTGATCGCAAAGTCTTTACGCTGCCTAGATACTTTGAGATGCTTTCTGCCTAAACGGTTAATTGCCTTTCTTCTATTTGATGACCCTTTCTTTTTTCTGCTGACTTTACGATGGGCCCGTTTTAAGGCTTTTTCACTTTTTTTCAAGTTACGAGGATTGGCAACGGTAGCACCAGTTGAGTCGGTTATAAAATGATTAAGTCCCAAATCAATTCCTACAGTTTTCTGGGTGGGAACTATTTTTTCGCTCCGGTCTACAGCTATGCAAAACTGGCAATAATAACCGTCAGCGCGTCTAACTACTCGGATTCTTTTGATTTGATCGGGGCTGTAGTAGTGCAGATCGCGATTGCCAATTAACTTAAAAATGCCAGCCTTAAACCCGTCATTAAAAGATATTTTCCTTTTGTTTTCAGCTAGTTTCCATCCGGTAGTTTTGTATTCTACTGAACGGGTATTAGTTTTAAACTTAGGATATCCTTTCTTTCCTGGTTTATTGGCTTTACAGTTAGCAAAAAATCTCTGAATTGAGAAAATAGTCCTTTCTGCGGATGCTTGTCTCGCTTGAGAGTTCAGTAAAAGGGCCCATTCATATTCTTTGGCTAGAATAGCGCACTGTTTGTACAAGTCAGCTAACTTTACACCCTGATGATCCATCCAATAACGGAGGGTAGAGTTGCGGACAAATTGTGCAGTCCGAATCATTTCATCAATGATTCGGTACTGCGACTCTTTGCCTTTTAGCTTAAACTCTAGGACGATCATGATTTAAAGTTTAACTGCTTGAATCATAGAATTATAGCTAATGATAGCTATCATGGCAAGATGGATTCATACTTCAATGCGACTCAAGCTGGCCCGCTTGCGAAGTCGAATTGGTCGCTCCCGGCGTTCATCCCCAGGCCTGAAGTCAGGGGATAAACGCTTGTTCTTTGGTAAGAATACGCTTCTAGCTTGCAGGTTTTCATGTCAATTCGTCAAGTTTTCGAGCAATCAATTGAAATTCGCGCTGCTGCTACCTTGGTGGAGCGCTGTATCGCCGATCGCACTTTAATGCACAAATGGCTCAATCCAGTGCTCCGCTGCGAGCCTGTCGGTGAATGGGATACTGCGATCGGAAGTCGCAGCCTATTTATCATACAAATTCCGGTTTGGCAACCCACTTTAGAGAGTGTTGTGTTAGAGCGAGAACCTGGTTTAATTGTTTGGGGGTTTGATGGATTTTTCAAAGGGTGCGATCGCTGGGAATGTCAGCCGCAAATCCAAGGAACACTTTTGATTAACCGCTTTGAATTTGAGATTCCCAATCCTTTAATTCGATATGGTTTCAATCGCTTTGCAGCCCCTTGGACGCAGAAAGATATGAAAGACCAACTTCGCCGCCTAAAACGAGTAGCAGAGCAATTATCTCAAGATACGGGTAATTGGTAATTGGGAATCGGGCATGGGGCATCGGGCATCGGGAATAGGTCATCGGTAATACAAAAGTGAAAAGAGAAAATCCCGGATTTGAACTTTTACCTTTTGACTTGCAATTCAATCCCCAATTCCCCATTCCCAATTCCCAGTAACTTGACCTATTTACTTCATATTCCCCGATGAATTGGGCTGACAAATCATTTGTCTCGCCGAATTAACTGCTTGACCTGCCGTACTTTGCAAAGCCGGGGAATTCTGATACATAGCCTGCAAATCTTGCACATCTTTGAACACTCGCTGGTAGACAGCCATAGCTTGATTTCCATCCACTTCTAAAGCCTTCGGGCTGTAATTTTGCATCACTTCCATCAGCGACATTTTGCCATCTTTAGAAGCTGCTACCAAAGCATCCCGCAGTGCTGGTGCGCTTTCAGCGCGAGTTGTGGTACTATAAGCAACCTCGCCCAATTGTTTGAAAACAATTTCCCCGAAGTAAGTATTTGCCAGCCTTGCTACTAATTGAGAATCTAGAGGCACTTCTCGCGTTAAGATATCGCGCACTGATTCAGGAGTTTGTTTGGCCAGACTCAGAACACTTTGCAGTTGAGGTGATGGTTTGCCAGTTTGTGCCAAGCTTTGCAAGTCGCTCATCGGTAAAGTTACGTCAACAGCGCCGTATTTCACTGTGACTTGTTCTAATGCAAAAGCCTTGCCGCTGCTTAGCAACACTGTACTTGTTCCTAACAAAAGTGCCAAACCTAATGATAAAGACTTGGACATTTTCTTAGTTAAATGAGCTGACTGCCGGCCCATTTCATCGAGAGCACCTGATTGAAACTGAAAGTTCATGGGTTTCTGCCTTTTTACGTCAAAATTCTTTTTTGAGCGATCGTCTCTGTGCGTGTCAGTCTGGAAAATTGGCTTTCTAGTTCCCTAAATGACCAATTATTCTACTGTTATGTCCAGCCACTTTAACCTACCAAAAAATAGGTGTCAATTGCCAATTTATATGTTAAGTTTTTTGACGGGGATTTTTTCGACTTGACCGAAAGCAATTGGGTCAGTCGATCGCATCGAGCCGATCGAGCAATTGACGAATTCTAGCAGCATCAGGAGCATGAGGAGCATTTCTCAGATATATTGCTAAATCACTGCGCGCTTCCGTCAAGCGGCCAAGTTGATAGTAGAGAATTCCGCGATCGCGCCTTTCCCCCAGTGCATCTGGAAATAGCAGCAAAAGCCGTTCCACCGCCCCCAAAACCCTGAGCACATCTCGTTGGCTCAGATAAATCGCCTTCAGATTTCCCAGCATTCGCCCCAACAATTGCCTGGGACTTACCGGCGCGAGAAATGCCGGCTGCAACTCCACAGATTGACCGTAAATTTGGGAAAGTCTCCCTTGACAATCTTCAGGAAATAAGATATCGCCACTGTTAAACGCATCAACAAAAATGCCAGCATCTTCAAAATCTGGCTTAATTAAAAAATGTCCAGGCATCCCAATTCCCACCATCGGAAAATCAATCCGTTTAGCAACTTCCAAATAAACCAGAGACAAAGAGATCGGAATACCAGTACGCCGATCGATGACTTGATTCAAAAAGCTATTGCGAGGATCGTAATAATCAGCATCATTACCCGCAAATTCCAAATCCTCGTATAAGTAGCGGTTAATAGTTTGAATTACTCGCAGGGGATAATTCTGTGCCGGCAGGCGATCGCGCAATTCATCCGCCATCGCATCCAGGATGTTTAAATACTCCTCCGGCTCGAAATTTGGGTATTCTTCTAAAGCCATGTAAAGGGCAGCTTTCGCCAGATCGATCGAGCTATCTGGCTGATTAATCTCTCGATAAAATAGTTGTCGCGCTCTCGGAAAATCCATTTTGATTATTGATTAATTTGTAATTCACATTCTCTGCCAATATCACAAACAGGCAAGATGCCTGTTCCACCAGAAATATTTTTATTGTAACATAGACATTTTTTCTGGTAAAATAGGCGTTGTCTAGTGTAAAATAGGCATCTTGCCTGTTCCTAAAAAAAACTTAAAAATGTGCATTATTTCAATTTTAATATACTCTAATTATTTTCATCTAAATCAGCCACTATTTTTAATAAAGCTTCACGATAGATTTTTTTGCCATCAAGATTAAGATGAACACCATCCGATGTCAAATTTGCTTTCAAAGCTTTACCCTCAAATAACCGCTGCACGCTGCATAAATAGGTAACTTTTGGGCCGCAGCCACTTGACGAATCAACTGATTAAACCGATCGACTCTCGGAATAGGAGCCGCAACACTGACATCACGGCTAGCCTCAACAGTCGAGTAA
>DMYK01000576.1:4583-4792 GCA_003483675.1 Microcoleaceae cyanobacterium UBA11344 | reverse complement strand
CCTCATATTTTTCAGAAATTGCTGATCCATAGTTCTATAAATAGCATCATTAGTACCCAGAGCAATAATCGCTCGATCGCACCGAATGTTAGCAGCAGTTAACAACTTTAGCTGTTCTAGCTGAGAAATCGCACTCATCCCGCCGATTGCAAAATTAAAAGTATCGTTTCCCAGAGTATTTCCCAACATCGAAGTGATAGAATCCCCAA
>DMYK01000576.1:3195-4548 GCA_003483675.1 Microcoleaceae cyanobacterium UBA11344 | reverse complement strand
TCATCTTGCCACCCAGATTGAGAGCTCAGCGTATCTGTTGGCAATTCTAGATAATTCCCATTCGCCATTACCAAACCTCTACCCAAATAGCCCCGCTTCCCTGCATAGAGGAAGATCGCAGATATCAAAATTATATTCAAAACAATTGACACAAAGGCAATCATGTTTTTCATGTTTTATTTTTAAATTGTAATTGTCAAATTCCATGACTTTTGCCAATCACCCAACTGCGGCGAAAAATGCGAGCCAGAGTCGATTCTTCCAAAGCAAAATAGATCGGGCGGCCATGAGGACAAGTGCGCGGATTGCGAGTTTGTTGCCATTCATTCAACAAATTTTGCATTTCATCCAGACTTAAAGGAGTACCATTTCGAATAGCACTGCGACAAGCAGTAGCAACTTGAGCCGCTTGCAAATCGGCTACTTTACTGAGTTCAAAAAGAGCATCTGCACAATCATCTCTATCTGCCAACAATAGCGGTACTTCCCGCGCAGCCCATAGCTGTTCGCCAAAAGTTTCTACCTCCAAACCCAAGCGGGACAAATTCTCAATTTGAAGTGCAGATAATTGGCTAAGAATTACTGGTTTTTCTAGAGATGTTAGCAGCCAAGCATTACACAATTGCTCGTACAAAACTCGCTCATGAGCGATGTGCTGTTCTACTAACCACATTCCGCTGGGATGTTCCGCCACAATATAAGTATTATGAACTTGAGCGATCGCCCTCAATTCCATTAATCCTATTTTGTGATTTTTTACCTCTTGATCACCATCATTCCGTGAAGTAGAACTACTGGCAAGATAAGCACCCTTTTGTTCCGATGCCTTCAGCAATTGTCCGACTCGATCGGGTATGGAAGGCTGCGGCAAAACATCTTCATTCAACTCCAAAACTCTAGCAATTGCTGCTCTAACTTGCTCTTGCCAAAAACTGGGATTGTGCAAATAAATTTCCACCTTAGCCGGGTGGCGGTTCCAGTCAATTTCAGAGGGAGAAATTTGTAAGTGAACAAAACACACGGGATAGCGATCGCGCGGACAAGTGCGAGCAAATGCGCTGAGAATAGTTTGCTCTAATTCGGGCGATCGCACAACTCGCCGATTCACCCCAACTTTCACCCAATCCGGCCGCCTGCGGTGACAGCGATCGGGCAAACCAATTACTAACTCTAAAGATTGGGAATTGGGAATTGGGAATGGGGCCTTGGGAATTGGGAATTGGGAATTGGGAATTGGCCATTGGTAAATCTGCTCGGTTTTTGACAAAACTAATTGCTTCTTTACCAAAGAATCGGCTGCTTTACTGCTGGGAAAAGCAGGCAAATTTACCTTTAAATACTGCAAATCATTCA
>DMYK01000576.1:0-3168 GCA_003483675.1 Microcoleaceae cyanobacterium UBA11344 | reverse complement strand
GGAGTTATGTGGAAACAAGGCGTATTTTCTTGTCGCAACTGCCAATTCACCTGCGGGTGACAAAGAGCAATTTGCTGAATCACTAATTGGATCGATCGCACCTGGGGACCTTGGGCCAAAAAACCCCGACGGACTGGCCAATTCCCAAACAAATTACTAACAGTGACTACCGTACCGGGTGCGATCGCAGTTGATTCCACCTCCACAGGCTCACCAGCGCCATCATAAACCACCCGCCAGCCCGATCGAGCATTTTCAATTCCCCCCCTTAACAAAGAGAGATTTTCCCCGGTCACAGGCTCTCGCTTTTCCCCAAAATCGGCGAATCCCAAATCATTTGGCCGGCTACAAATCTCCAACTCACCCAACTGAGCCAAACTGTGCAAAGCTTCCCCGCGAAATCCCAAAGTAGCAATTTTATAAAGATCTGCTTCAGTGCTAATTTTGCTCGTACTGTGAGCCGAAGCCGCCTGCTGCAAATTTTCCAAATCCATACCCATACCATTATCTGCAACTTGCAGCCGCCACTGTTGGGGCCAGATAGAAACAACTATCCGAGTTGCGCCAGCATCCAGAGAATTTTCCACTAATTCTCGCACCGCAGCAGCCATCGAATCAACCACTTCGCCAGCGGCAATTAAATCGATCACTTCTGCGGGTAAGGTTTGAATAATAGCTGTCATCAGAATTTTAGATTTTAATCTTTATAGGAACCAACTTTTCGCCTTCACCAGAAATATTTTTTGTGAAACAGGTATTTTCACTGTTCCTACATTCAATTCTACTCGATCGCGCAACTAGCGATTAAACTCGATCGGCTAACTGGTAATTTTCGGCAACCGAATATAAAAAGTTGTCCCTTGTTGATCTTCCGACTCATAAGTAATTTCCCCTTGATGAGCATCCACGATCGACTTAGCAATCGCCGTCCCCAACCCAGTACCAGTCCGCTTTCCATAAGTCACAAACGGTTCAAATAACTTCTCCTTAATTGACTGCGGAATGCCCGGCCCATTATCGTAAATGCTAATTTCTGCCCATTCCTCACTTTGCGTCACAGCAATCTCCACCCGCCCCCCTCGTCCGCCAAAAGCCTCAACAGCATTCCCAACTAAATTTTGTAAAACGCGCAAAATCTTATTTTCGTCCGCTTCCACTATCACTTCTGTCACCCGTATTGCCAAATCTACTTTTGCCGCATCAAAATAAACCCTATTCAATTTTAAAAACTGCTGCAACGTCTGGATTAGATGAACTGGTTTTTTATTTAAAACTGAGTTACCACGCGAAAATTCTAACACTTCCTCAGCCATCCCCAACATTCGCTGAACCTGCAATTGAATCAGTTCGCACCACTCCTGACTTTCCTCATCCGGGTGCATTTCTTTGAGCATTTCAGTTGAGAGTTTAATCCCCGTAAACGGACTTTTGAAATCGTGAATAATTGTGCTGACCATTTCGCCCAGCAACACCATTTTCTGTTTGTGTACGAACTGGTTAACATATTGATCGGTTGTATCCCGCAAATTTTTAGTAATGAAACTAAACATTTGCAGTACCGCACTGCCTTTAGCAAATTGGAGAGTTTCTATCAGTGCTTCGCGACCGATTTTTGCCAAAGTCGAACCGCCACCCGCCACAGCTCTAGCACTGCGCGGCTCCCCGTCTAAAACTCCTAGTTCCCCAATAAAATCGTCCGGTTTAGCTACAGCAACAGTTTGATATTTATTGCTGTCTATTCGCTTGCTCAACTCGACTTCACCTTCTAAAACTAGATACAAAAAATCCGCTTGTTGTCCTTCTTCAAAAACCAGCGTTTCCTCGGCAAAACTCTCCAAGACAGCTATTTGGCATAGGTGCGTGGCTTGCTCTGGTTCAAAATAGGACATAAATCGATGAGATGCCAGATCCATGTGAGAATACCCAAGACTTAATCTAAACAGTTTCTTTCTTCTATCTTCTGTTATACAGATATCTTATAGTATGACCAAAAGCAACTTAGATCGACCAATTTAACTGTAGATAAACTTTTTTGTTCAAAAATTAACGATACTGAGCTAAAGCGATCGCAGCATTCTGACCGCCAAAGCCAAAACTCAAACAAACCGCATTTCTCACTTTACCCGATCGCACACAGCGAACAAAATCCAATTCAAACTCCGGTTGTTTCAATCCAGCGCAAGGCGGCAATATCTGAGCTTTAATACTCATCAAACAAAAAGCTACACCCAAAGCTCCAGAAGCCCCCAAAGTATGTCCGGTAGCTCCTTTAGTCGAACTAACAGCAACTCCTCGATCAAACAACTTTTGAATTAAAAGTGCTTCGTGTTTGTCATTTAACTCAGTTGCAGTACCGTGAGCGTGAATGAAATCTAGATCAACCGCCGATAAATTACTGCGTTTCAAACATTGATTTACCGCAGCGATCGCACTTTTTCCTCCCAAGTCTGGCGCATGAACATAACAAGCATCATTTGTCAAGCCAAAACCCAAAACTCGACCGTAAATTTTAGCACCGCGACTCATTGCCAAATCCGCCGATTCTAATACAAATAAAGCCCCACCTTCGCCGAGTACAAACCCTTCGCGGTCTTCATCAAACGGATAGCAACCAGTTTTTGCCAAAGCACCCATCCGCTTAAATCCAGTCAGAGTTAGCGGTGTAATTGGCGCTTCCACAGCACCTGCAACCACAAGCTGACACTGGCCAGTTTGGATTAACTCAACAGCTTGGGCGATCGACCAAATACCCGTCGCACAAGCCGCCATCGGCGCTTTGACCGGCCCCGTCGATCCAATTTCTCTCGCCGCCGCGATCGCCCCCATATGAGGCAAAAAATCCAGGAATTGGGAATTGGGAATCGGGAATTGGGAATTCTCTTCCTTCTTCCATCCATCCATTACATCCGTTACATCCGTTACATCCGTTGCCGAACTTCCTTCTTCCCTCTTCCCTCTTAGCAACTGTTCCAAATTGCCCTGAAAACCACGGCTAGAACCAATCACAATCCCACAATCAGGAATCGGCAAAGTCAAATTAGCATCTTGCAAAGCATCTGCCAAAACCAGCCGAATTAAAGTGATTAAATCAGCAGGTTTTGTGCCAATTAAAGCCAAAGGTCGGGGGTCAAGTTCTAGAAAAGGTTGATGTGGCCGAATTCCCGACTC
>DMYK01000264.1 GCA_003483675.1 Microcoleaceae cyanobacterium UBA11344 | reverse complement strand
GACTACTGACTAATGACTTCTTAGTTTTCTGGTTTTCCCAAATATACCTCAATTACGCGATCGTCATTTTGCACCTCATCCATAGTTCCTTCACACAAAACCGCACCCTGATGCAGTACCGTCACCTGCCGCGCAATTTGTCGCACAAACTCCATATCATGTTCAATTACCAACACCGAATGACTTTCGGCAAGCGAAATTAACAAATCTCCCGTTAACATCGTTTCCTCATCAGTCAAACCCGCCACAGGCTCATCTACCAACAACAAATCAGGAGATTGCGCCACCAACATTCCAATTTCCAACCACTGCTTTTCCCCGTGAGAAAGCAAACCAGCCGACACATCAGCCTTAGCAACTAAACCAATGGTTTCTAACAAACCAGAAACCGTGCGTTTTTCAGCGACAGGGGAAGGCTTAAACAGAGTTGAAAACACATTTTTATTGTTGTTACAAGACAACTCCAAATTTTCGCGCGGCGTTAAATTTAGGTAAACTCGCGGTGTCTGAAACTTGCGACCAATTCCCAAACGCGAAATCCTATCTTCCGACAAGCTACGCAAATCTCGTCCCTTAAATAACACCCTACCTTCAGTCGGCTGCACCTTCCCAGTAATCGCATCGAGAAACGTCGTTTTGCCCGCACCATTCGGGCCAATGATCACCCGCAATTCCCCCGCATCCATGCTAAAATTTAGCCCATTGATGGCTTTAAAACCATCAAAACTAACAGTCAAGTTTTCTATTTCTAATACTTTTCCATTCATAATTAGCAATTAACTCACTAATGGACAAAAACCGATACCCCTACTTTATGCTGGGTATTTACTCTAAACTAAAACTGCTAGAACTGCTCGACATTGGAGGTGGAGCGACAGCCAGAATCCGCTCAGCTAACTTCGAGAGTGGCAAACTTTGAATGTAAACTTTACCAGGCCCAGTCATCTTAGCCAAAAACAAGCCTTCACCTCCAAATAAAGCATTTTTAAACCCGCCGACAAACTGAATATCGTAGTCCACTGTAGGAGCAAAAGCTACCAAACAGCCCGTGTCTACTCGCAACACTTCACCAACTCCTAAATTTTTCTCAACTATTGTTCCGCCGGCGTGGACAAAAGCTAGCCCGTCACCCTGCAATTTTTGCAGAATAAAGCCTTCTCCACCAAAGAAACCGGCTCCGAGTCGTTTGGTAAATTCAACCTCAATTTCAATGCCATTAGCTGCACAGAGAAATGAGTCTTTCTGACATAAAAATTCACCGCCAAGTTTGCCTAAATCGAGGGGAATTACTTTACCTGGATAGGGAGCTGCAAAAGCTACTCGCGCTTTGCTTCTTCCGCCGTTTACAAATGTCGTGATGAAGAAACCAGCCCCGGTAAACATCCGTTTGAAGCCTTTAAATAAGCCGCCGCCTGTGGAAGTTTGCATTTCTATGCCACCTTCCATATATGTCATGGTGCCGGCTTCAGCCCTGACACCTTCTTGAGGGTCAAGTTCAATTTCAATGAGTTGCAAGTCGTCGCCGTAGATTTTGTAGTCAATAATATCTGCCATGTTTTGCCTCTAAATTTGCATAAATTTTAACATATAAGACTTACGCATTTGGACGTAATTATGTCATTCTGAGTGAAACGAAGAATCTCAAACTCTTGCAACACCGTCTAGAGTGCATAAGTCCTGACATGATCATTTTTCAATTTCTTCTTTTTCGCGTAGCAATTCGGGGTCTTGTTCGAGGCTGGGGTAGGTAGATACATACCTGGGTTTTCTGAATAAATGGCGGATTTGGTCAAAGCCTTGTTGTTGGAGCCATCCGACTAAGCCGTCGGGCAGCACTGTCACTACTATTAAGAATAGCGCGCCTTGGAAAAATAGCCAGACTTCG
Source organism: Microcoleaceae cyanobacterium UBA11344 (assembly GCA_003483675.1). Classification (GTDB taxonomy): domain Bacteria; phylum Cyanobacteriota; class Cyanobacteriia; order Cyanobacteriales; family Microcoleaceae; genus Microcoleus. Next base: position 4,332 of record DMYK01000264.1, on the reverse strand, counting down.
GGGAATTGTTCGCTCAAGAAACTTTTGCCAAAGTTGACTAGAAGTGTTCCTAATACTGCTCCTGATAATGTGGCGCGACCTCCTACTGCTACCCAAATTACCATTTCGATTGAAAAGGCAATATCCATTGCTTTTGGCGAAATTATGCCAGTTTGTACAGTATATAAAGCGCCTGCAATTCCCGCCATTGCCGCAGAAATTGCAAATACTAAAACTTTAAATCCTGTGGGATTGTAACCTGAGAAACGGAGGCGGATTTCGTCGTCGCGAATTGCGATTAGCAAGCGACCAAAACGCCCGCTTGTCAGCCATCGGCAAAGGGCGTAAGTGGCGGCTAGAAATAGTATGGTGAGAATGTAGAAAATATATTGGGTATCTCGGTTATTTACTGTGACTCCGAACAGGGTTTTAAAGTCTGTTAAACCGTTGGTGCCGTTAATCAGTTTTTGTTGACCGTTAAAAAAGTTGAAAAATACTATGGTTGCTGCTTGGGTGAGAATTGAAAAGTAAACGCCTCGAATTCGATTGCGGAATACTAAGTAACCCAAGATTGCGCCCAGTAAGCCGGGGATGAGAATTACTGCTGCCGCTGAGAAGGGAAATGAATAAAAAGGTTGCCAAAACCAGGGGAGTTCGGTAACGCCATATAGGTTCATAAATTCGGGCAATTGACTGCTGGCGGTTGGGGGGATTTGCAGTTTTAGGTGCATGGCAAATGCGTAGCCGCCGAGGGCAAAAAATACGCCGTGTCCGAGACTGAGTAAACCTGTGTATCCCCAGATTAAATCAATGCCGAGTGCTGCAATTGCTAGGGCTAGAAATCGCCCTAGTTGGTTGAGGCGAACGTCGGGAAGTATTCCGGGGATGAGTAATATGAAGATGAGTGCGATCGCCCCCACAATCGCCCCTTCTTTTAGCCATGCCTTTCGAGTTGAATTCTTCATGGTTTGTGTGTTTTTTATGAATACAATTTAATTTTCTACCGTGCGTCCTTTTTGCGGGAAAATCCCTCCCGGCCGCACTTGCAGAAAAGCCATAATTAAGGCAAATACCATTACTTTTGCCATGCTGGTTGTGGCGAAAAAAGTGAAGAAATCAGCTAAAGGCTTGACAGGAGCTAGCATTAATGCTATGGTTCCTGAACCGATCAGGTAATTTGCAGTGCCGATCGCGATCGCAGCAACTACACTCCCCATAATCTTACCAACACCGCCCACAACCACAACCATAAAAGTATCCACCACATAATTCTGCCCGGTATTTGGCCCGACAGAACCGAGCAAACTAATCGCGCATCCAGCAACACCAGCCAACCCAGAACCCAAAGCAAAAGTCAGCGCGTCTACTTGCTCAGTAGGAATGCCCAAACAAGCGCTCATGCTGCGATTTTGCGTCACAGAGCGAATCCGAAGTCCCCACACAGACTTCTGCAAAAATAAGTAAATTCCTGCCAAACAAAGCGCCGTTAATACAATAATAAAAAGTCGAGCATAAGGTAACTGAAAATTACCTAGCGGTAGGCCGCCCCGCAGCCATGCAGGCGCAGTTACGTCAACATTTTGAGCGCCAAACCAAGGTTTAGTTACTGCTAGCTGGTAAGTAGTCCCTAAAAATGCGATCGCCGCCCAAGAAATAGCCACAGAAAGAGGCAAAATAATCGCGATAATTCCCTTGCGAACTTGCTCGAAATCAGGGCGACGTTTCAGCACCTGCAAACCGCCAAAAAACAGTAAACAAAACACCGCAATCCCAACTACCAGCGCCCAACTGACGCTGCGGACAAACTGCTGTAAAATTAAACTTACGCCCCAAGTTGCTAACAAAGTTTCTAGGGGCCGCCCGTAAAGATAGCGAATTACTCCGCGTTCGAGAATTAATCCTACCAGTGCAGCCACTAAAAAAGCTAAAGGTATGGCAAAAAGAATATAGGTTTCAAAAGCAAATCCTCCGATACCTTTAAAGACATTTTGCACTACAAAAGTTGTATAAGCACCCAGCATCATTAACTCGCCGTGAGCCATATTAATTACGCCCATCAGCCCGAAAATAATGGCTAATCCCAGGGCGGCAATTAGCAATACAGCGCCGATGCTAATCCCATTAAATAAACCGTCGAGTATCGCCACTTTTTTTCCTCTGAATTGATAGCGTAGGTTGGGTTGAGGAAGAAAACCCAACATCTGATTAATAGACTTATCCAATAGTGGAACAGGCATCCTGCCTGTTCAAAGTTTGCTTTTCTGGAGAAGTCTAATGAATGTTGGGTTTCCCGATCATTCAACCCAACCTACATCATAAAAACTTAGTTAATAATGTAGGTTGGGTTGGGAAACGAAATCAAACATCTCATTAGATCAATTCGGGCTGAATCGGAATGATTAAACCACAGAGGACGCAGAGCGCGCAGAGTCAGAGATGAGAGAGATGAATAATTCCGATCCTAATGAATTTGATATTAATCAGTGTTGGCTTTCACTATCGTTCAACTTATCAAGCTTTGAATTTGCCGCCTTTTGCGGGGTCTGACCAATCGCAAGAAAAGCCCTTAGTTTCTTCGACAAACTGATTCCAAGGTTGCGGTTTCACTGCTTCTGGTGTAGCAAAAGCTATGTTAAACAAACCGTCTTCTCTGACTTCGCCCAACCGCACAAATTTAGAGAGGTGATGGTTAACTTCCAGCGTAACTTGGCCACCGGGCGCGTCAAAAGTTTGACCCAAAGCTGCTGCCCGCACTTTCTCTAAATCGTCGGCTACCCCGGCTTTTTCTACGGCTTGCTTCCACAGGTAAACCATGATATAAGCTGCTTCCATCGGGTCGTTTGTCACTCGCTCTTTGCCGTATTTAGCCTTGAAAGCTTCGACAAATTTTGTATTGGCGGGAGATTCCACAGTCATAAAGTAATTCCAGGCCGCGTAGTGACCTTTGAGGTATTCTACACCGATCGCCTTTACTTCTTCTTCGGCAATACTGACCGACATTGACGGATATTTATCCGGTCCTAAACCTGCGCCCTGCAACTGTTTAAAAAAGGCTACGTTACTGTCACCATTCAGGGAGTTAAAGATGACGCCACCGTCTGGCAAAGCTGCTTTGATTTTGGTAATAATTGGCGTCACTTCTGTACCGCCTAAAGGAATATAGTCTTCCCCAACTACTTCGCCACCTTTGGCGGCTAGCTGTGCCTTAATAATGGTATTCGCTGTGCGGGGAAACACGTAGTCTGACCCGATTAAGAAGAATTTTTTACCTTTATTTTCTAGCAGCCAGTCAACTGCTGGTTCGATTTGCTGGTTCGGTGCGGCCCCGGTATAAAAGATGTTTTTTGAACACTCTTGACCCTCGTATTGTACGGGATACCAGAGCATATGATTTTTTTCTTCAAATACTGGTAATACTGCTTTGCGACTTGCTGAAGTCCAGCAGCCAAAAACGGTGACAACTTTGTCTTGATCGATCAATTTTTTGGCTTTTTCGGCAAAAGTTGGCCAGTCAGAGTTGCCGTCTTCTAGGATTGCTTCTATCTGTTTTCCTAAGACGCCGCCTGCTTTATTGATTTCTTCGATCGCTAATTGTTCGGCATCGACAACGCTTTTTTCGCTAATTGACATTGTGCCACTCAATGAGTGCAAAATGCCTACTTTGATAGTGTTTCCGCTGACTGCTGGTGATGCTGCTGCTGTTGCTGTTGGAGAAGGAGAAGCTGAGGGAGTTGCTGTTGGGGTGGGAGTTCTACAAGCTTTTAGAAATAGACTTGATGTCAGGGTAGCAGAACCGTATAAAAGAAATTTCCGCCGATCGAATCGCTTTGCCATTCTTTTTTTGTTACTCCTGAATATATGAGTCGGATTTCTGAGAATAATAACATATGGCGACTTGATATTAAGACTCCCTTAACCAGATAGTTGTATGTTTGGATACAAAACTTATTATTAACGAAATTAAAGTTTAAGGACAATTTTCGACAATTTACAGTACCGTCTATCAAAACAGGTCACGATCGCACTGAGCTTTGAGTACGATCGAACTTATGTTAATCACATGGAGAATAGCGGACTCGAACCGCTGGCCTCTGCGGTGCGATCGCAGCGCTCTACCAACTGAGCTAATTCCCCTGATTGATGTTGAGTTTAGGATTCTAGATGTCGGATTGCCGAATCTAAAAGCCTTACAGCTTGCGATCGCTCTCACTTTCGCAGACCGCTATCTACATTAGCACATAACTGCCAATAATGTAAAGTCTATTCTGCTTTCGGTGCAGTTGGGGCGATCGCACAAAGTTTTTGCACTCTGTCCCATTCTAAATCAGCGAAATAGTCCACCGTCCAGTTAGC
>DMYK01000263.1 GCA_003483675.1 Microcoleaceae cyanobacterium UBA11344 | reverse complement strand
ATCGTTGGTAACACTTGTTTGTATGGCGCGACGGGGGGAATTCTGTTGGCGGCGGGTAAAGCGGGCGAACGGTTTGCGGTTCGCAACTCGATGGCGAAAGCAGTCATTGAAGGTGCCGGCGATCACTGCTGCGAATACATGACTGGCGGCGCGATCGTCGTATTAGGAAAAGTCGGCCGCAACGTCGGCGCTGGAATGACTGGCGGCTTGGGTTATTTCCTCGATGAAGATGGCAATTTCCCAGCTCACGTCAACGGGGAGATTGTCAAGATGCAGCGCGTTTGTACGGCCGCTGGGGAAGCGCAATTGAAAGAGTTGATTGAGGCTCAGCGCGATCGAACAAACAGCAAAAAAGCCGAGAAAATATTAGCAAATTGGGCCGAATATTTGCCTAAATTCTGGCAAATTGTGCCGCCAAGTGAAGCCAATTCACCGGAAGCTTCCGAACAAAAGATAGCTGTAAAAGCGTAATTTTGCAGTTGGTCACGCTCGCGTAGTCGAAGTGTCGGTTTTATGACCACATTTCGACCCAACGACGATGAGGGGCGACGCAAGTTGCCCCTTTTTCAATCTACATATCAAAACCGTTAGTATCGAAATTATTCATCTCTCTCTCTTCTCTGACTCTGCGCCCTCTGTGGCCTCTGCGGTTAAAACATTCCTTTGATTTTATGCCCAAAGGCTTCACCCTGCCTCCGGGAGAGATTCATACCACAATGGATGCTTAATAAGCAGGAATGAAGTTTAAGAAAACCAGTTTTCGATCGCCAAATCTTGAAAGTTTGCATAATCAGCAACATTTCGTGTCACCAGAATCAGATTATTGACTTTAGCGATCGCTGCAATTTGCCCATCAGCATAAGACGGTGTAAGACCGATCGGAATAAGTCTGGCTCGTTCTTTAGCGAACCACTCAGCCGCTTCTTGGGTATAAGGCAGAATTGGTAATTTTACTTTCACTTCTTCCTGAAGATAGGCTTCGATCGCGCGGCGGCGCTTAGAGTCTGGCATTCGATAGCAGCCTAGCAGAACTTCTTGCCAAACTATCGAGGCGATCGCAACAGTGGATTTTGCCTCAATTAGTTGAGTCATCACGTTGGCATTCGGAAGAGGCCGAACAGGTTCCGAGATCATGTTGGTATCGAGTAAATAACGCAGCGTCATTCAAAAAAGACCTCGCGTCCTGCAAAAGTTCGATCGCGAATATCTCCCCAAATTTCATCAGGATTTAAACCCAGTTCATGCAGTTGATATTTTTCACGAAATGCACTGAGAGATTCTCCAAAGCTCAGTTTGAGATGCTGCGGCTGTTTACGACGTTGAATATATTCGCGCAAGGCTATTTCAACTAGGGTTTCAATCGCAATTTCTCGCTCCAGTTCGATCGCCTCTTGCAGCAGTGCCGTATCCACATTTAGGTTCGTCACCATTGGCTTTCCTCTTTTAACCGTTGTTTTATTATAAATGCAATCCATCCAAAACTGTTCTCGACTTTCTCAAAGGTTGACAATCTAAAATATAACATTTCATCAAATCTGTCGGGCGATCGGCATTCGCGGCGGTGCTGTTTTCCACATCAAATCTATTTCTTCCGGTGTCAATCCGTAAGCTTGGTTAACTAAATCGGATAAACGGTGTTCGAGTCTCAACGCCTCAGCCTTGCGAGATTGAATAGGTGGTGCATACTCATTATAAGTTTCGCGGACTGCTTTTAGTCCCGCAACGCCGAGAGGATCGGAGGATTTAGTTTTCGGCATTCGCTTTCTAATTTCTTCTACAAACTCCTGAAAGGAAAGACTAGAAAAGTCTTCTATTTTTTGTCCGAGTTTCTCTATTTTATAAGTAAGTTGCAACCATTGCAGGACATCTTGATGAGTTGCTTGATTAATTTTGGTAATTTCAATTAAACGGCTGACAATTGGTTCGACTTCGGCACGAATTTGGTCAGTTGGCGGTGCGATCGGTATAATTTCTGTATAGATATTTTTCAGTCTAAGAACCTCATCTTTTCCGTGAATTGTATTTCGCCATAACCACGACCAAATGAGAGGTGAATTTAGAACCGAAAGTATCCATGTGTCATTAGATGGAATAATGAAACATAAATCATTAGTATATAGCTTTTCAGTATCCAGACAAAATTTGGAATTCCAAGCTAAATCTTGCCATACTATCTTAGTCTGTTCAAATAAATGAGCATTATTTGATGGTGCTTGTAATTGCCACCAAAGCTGCCTGCCCGCTTTCGCCTCTAATTTATTTCGATATTTTTCAAGATATTTTTTTACACTTGAATAGTTTTCTATATTCATATCTTTGTTAGTGAAAATCATCCAAAGATTTGCCCACTCTGGACTCCAACGTTTAATATCTTGTCCCCGCAAATAAGGCTTGATGATTTCAGCAGATTTAGGATCAGCTTGAACTAGACTATTTTTAGTAGCTTCATCAATCAAAAAAGCTTCGTTAAATCCTGTTTTTATGCCATACAAAGGTTTAACACCTGCAAAATCTTTGAGCGGAACTCCTACTCGTTTTATTTTTTGCATCAACTCATCAACAGCCGGAGTTTCCAGACTCCAAGCATCAGCACTAAAACGCGATCGCGAAATTTGATAACCGTGTTCTTGAACGTATTGTGTAAGGTTAATATTAGCAAGATCCTCACGGGGAACCGGACAAACGATCGCAGACGAATTAGGTTCAGATTTACCTTGCTCAATCTCGCTTTCTGTTTCAGAGATAGATGGAGATAGGTTAGGTTTTCTGACTGCGACAATACAGGGAAAAGTATCAGCATCCTCAAAAATTGGGGCGTGTCCAAAATCAATAATTTGCTCTAGTAAACCTTGACAAGCAAAAAACCTGCGAAGTGGTTCGCCATATCCCGATCGCAGCCATTTATTCGTGACAATATAAGAAAGCAAGCCACCCGGTTTGAGAATCTTTAACCCGATTTCATAAAAGTAAGTATAAAGGTCAGCTACACCGTCATAGGATTCATAATTAGCTTTTAAATAAGGCTTAATTGGTGACAATAACTCCTGGCGAACATAAGGCGGATTGCCAATAACAACATCAAAACCGCCATCAGCAAAAATATTGGGAAACTCCGCTTCCCAATTAAACGCTCGTTCTACTAAACTAGAGTCAGCGACAATCGAATTACCCACCTTAATATTATCATCCAAATAAGTCAGAGTTTTACCAGGTTCCGCCGTCTTCAACCACAGCGAAAGCTTGGTAATTTCCACCGACTCCGACAGCAAATCTACACCGTACAGATTGTTACTTAAAATGCTTCTGTCAAACTCAAGCAATTTGCCATCATTTAGCGTACATCCCAAAGCATTCAATTCGCGATCGACTCGTTCATACTGCTGCATCAAATAATCAAAAGCCGCAATCAAAAAAGCTCCCGAACCGCAAGCCGGATCGATCACCCGCGTTTTTTGTAGCACCTCATCTCGATAAGTTTCCCAAAACTTAATAGCAGTTTCCTTTTGCTGCTGATTTGACGCTGACAAAACTTCATCTATGCGGAAAAAATGCCGCAATTCTTGCTCTCGCCGATTCAAATAGCCGCCGAGAGAAACCTCAACGATATACTGAGTAATAAAAGCAGGCGTATAAAACACACCTTGAGTTTTCCGCTTACCCTTTTTCTGATTGTATTCCTGTCCTGAAGCCTCAGCATTTAACTCTTCCAAATCCGTAACAGACTGCTCGAAAATATGCCCTAAAATCTTGACAGAAACTTCCGTATCAAAATCAAATCTAGTCAACTGATT
>DMYK01000379.1:13809-14085 GCA_003483675.1 Microcoleaceae cyanobacterium UBA11344 | reverse complement strand
TCAAATCTGGTAGTATCTGAGATACTTCGCTACACTCAGCATGACACATAGGCTTTGCATAAGTCCTGAATATATTATTCCAATCCCAACCCCAAACAAAAAAATGCTATAATATCAATTATAACCGCTAAACTTGTCCAGCAAACAAAGCACCAACTAAAATAATATGGTCGTTATTACCTCCCAAGAAATTGCCCTATTTCGCTCCGAATTAGCCGCCTATCCCGAAGCATTGAAAGCCCTCGATGAAATCGAAGATTGCGAGGGAAACATCGA
>DMYK01000379.1:11537-13666 GCA_003483675.1 Microcoleaceae cyanobacterium UBA11344 | reverse complement strand
TTTGCCCGGAGATTTTGATAACTGCGGTGATTATTTATGTGTTTAAAACTGGGGTGAATGAGTTTTGTGAGCCTCTTGATTATAAACTTTAAAAGTTCTATTACGACTTGCGGGTGGCCAGAAACCGGGTTTTTACGAACATACTTCGTTACACTACACAAAAATCGAAAAAACCCGGTTTCTTAGGTTTTGAAGAGTGTTATTAAAGTCACTCCTACTCCAATTAGACTTTCGATCCCCCCTAACCCCCCTTAAGAAGGGGGGGACAAGAGTGTTCTCAAAGTCCCCCTTCTTAAGGGGGATTTAGGGGGATCTAGACTTGACAACAAGCGACATTCATTAAACTAGAATACACAAAATGCAAATAGGATTATTTTTAGGAAATCTCGGAAATCCCGTAATCTACTATCCCAAATTAGCCAAGATTACCGGCGGTGTCACAGCCAGTATTTTTCTGTGCCAATTATTTCAATGGCAATCTCAACTTGCCAATTCCGAGAATTGGGTGCAAACTAACACCGCTGAAATCGAAAAAGCTACTGGTTTAAATCCCGAAGAACAGCAATTAGCGAGACAGCAACTAAAAGGTAGATTTTTCCTGAAAGAAAAACTACCAAATTCTCCCGCCGAAACCCTAGAACTCTGGGCAGACATTGACAAATTCGAGGCAGAAATAAATATTTATTTCACAGCTAATCCTGACCATATCATAACACAAACCCTCCCCAAAAGCCTCAATTATCCTGTAGAAATAGTTGCTGATAATTCCCCATCAAATCCTAGCATTAAAACCGACAAATTCTTCGGTCAACCCCGCCAAAAAATAGCCGTTGCTGTCACCCCAAATTACCGATTTAGCGGCCCTTGGAACTCCCAAGAAGAACTGCACAACTTTCAACGAGCTTTAGAAGCCTATGCTCAAGAACGTAATTTAGGTTTTGGTAATCCTTCGGGATGGGCATTTAAAGTTATTGATAGCATCACCAAGGGCTTAGCCTCGACTTTTTGGGATGAATTTATTGCCGGCATTCCTTTAGGAGAAAGTCAGAAAGTTAAGCGAGATTGGGAAATTGCACCAGAAGTGCCTTATCCCGCCTTTGAAGAGGAGCGAATTCAGTATTATGTCCACAAAGGCGAACCGCTGGAGGCAGCAGTGTCTAGGGCTCGTGCTGACTTGAGAAACCCTGTTTTGGGGAAAGATTTGTGGGAGGGATTTTTGCGAAAGTGCGATCGCCTTGCTGATGATGCACTCAAAGCAAAACAGCAGGGCGTTGACACCCCATATTTGCCCTCTTCCTTCAACGAAAAACCGCAAATCACCAAGGATAGCGTTATGCGGAAATTAGGGGCGATCGCGCCGCAATTTGCCCTCAATCAATCGACATCTGACGCGATTCCAGAACCGCCAAAAATTGCAGAAACAGCATCGCCAACTCCCGCCGAAATTCCCAGTATTTCTGCTTTGCAAAAAGCTTACAAAACCCCTCTCGGTCGAAGTATAATTGAAAAACAAATCGCTGCCAATCCAGAATGGGGCTACGAAATAGTTGACGATGAAATAGTCGAATCAATCCCTTTTTAAGAGGCGAATATGAAACGAATTAGCGAGATTAATCCGCTGGGGGAAGGGCGACCAAATCCTTCTGAGGAAGAGAGAGAAAAACTGCGGATGGAAAGATTGCAGCGAGAAAAAGAAGCAGGATATCAAAAGTTAGTTGAACTTTGCTGTTTGGGTGAATATGACATGGCTAAGCAGTTGGCAAATCGAAACTTTAATTGGGGTTATGAAATAGTTGATGGGATTGTGATGGAAAGGATGGATTAGATTTGTAGTAAATAGGTCGGTATAAACAGATATCTTGCACTAATATCAATAACCCTGTAGGGGCGGGTTCGCCAATAATATCTAACTCCCGCCAACAATCTATATAAACCCGCCCCCCACCACTAATAAACCACATCAACCTTAAATTTGCATTAAATGCTAAGATGTAGGCGATGATTTTTCGTTGGGTGGGGGCGGGTTTGATAGATTGTAAATGCTAGGCAATTATTGTTTGTAAAACCCGCCCCTACGAAATTGCAAATTATACAAGAAAAAAAAGAGTTGGGTGGGGGCGGGTTTGATA
>DMYK01000379.1:9981-11509 GCA_003483675.1 Microcoleaceae cyanobacterium UBA11344 | reverse complement strand
GGGAGCAATGACTAAAGCGCCTTGGCGACTGCTATAAATGCTAGGCAATTATTGTTTGTAAAACCCGCCCCTACGAGCTCGCAAATTATACAAGAAAAAAAAGAGGCAGGGAATATTCCCCGCCTCAAATCAGCAATGACTGTTAACCTAAAAATTAGATTAGCCAGCCAATACTTTTTAGTAGCCTCTGGTGTTAGGCTTGTGGACGATGAAGCTGAGCACTTGGCATTGCTTCACGTTGTCAAAACCCATGACGCGGATGTAGCAGCTAGGGTTTTCTTGGCGGCAAGCTTGCACTTCTGCCATGATTTCTTGGACGCTACGAGCACCAAATAAAGGCAACTTCCAAAGAGTCCAATAGCGCATTTCAGCGGCTGAGGTTTCGTTGAATTCTACGCCGGGAATGTAGCCTTGATCCAAGATGTATTGCAGTTGCTTGGCGATTTGCGCGTCTGTCAGCGGGGGCAAATAGGACAGAGTTTCGTAACGACGCTCTTTTGGTAAAGTTCTCATTTTTTGGATCTCTAAGGTGTGTGTTCGATCGCACTTTGCGATCGATTAACTCGACAAATTATCTAGATTCGGTTCAGAATCTATGGATGTTTCAGGATTACTGCTAGAAACAGACCAATTAAGTTGCGTAATTCGCTCTAAATGCTGGCGTCTGTGTTCCATATTCGTCTGTTGAATGCCAGTGCGAACCATTTCAGGCAAAAATTCTGTCACATCGTGCGCCAGATATTCTCGCACCGTCATGATCCGAAATCCTAAATCTTGATTTTCCAATAGCAACTCTCGAATGTATAATTCTCCATCCTGGATTTTGCCCTTCGTGGAAAAGTTGTTCAACCAGATTGCCAGAGGAGGATTGGTTTCGCTCAACTGAGCGATCACAATCCGCACGGATTGATAGGTTAGGTAACTTGCCAGCACCTTAGCGGTGTCTTTCGCAACTTGTTTGAGATCCATTTTTGACCCCAGCCCTTAAGAGTTTTAGATTGTTGATTTTAGATTTTGGATGCAAACTTACTTGTAAATCTTCTTCTAAGATAAAGACATAACAGCAAGTTTGCTACCTAAAACCTAAAATCTCAAACCCAAATCATCAAACGGTATCCATTGCTTCATACTCGAACTTGATTTCTTTCCAAAGTTCGCAAGCAACAGCCAATTCAGGGCTCCATTTGCAAGCTTCGCGAATGATGTCTCCGCCTTCGCGCATCAAGTTGCGGCCTTCGTTACGTGCTTGGACGCAAGCTTCCAAAGCAACGCGGTTAGCTGTTGCACCAGGTGCATTACCCCAAGGGTGGCCCAAGGTGCCGCCGCCGAACTGCAAGCAGGAGTCGTCGCCGAAGATTTCAACCAAGGCTGGCATGTGCCAGATGTGGATACCACCGGATGCTACTGGCATGACACCAGGCATGGAGGCCCAATCTTGGGTGAAGTAGATACCGCGAGCGCGGTCTTGTTCGATGTGGTCTTCGCGCATCAAGTCTACGAAGCCCATCGTGATGCCTTTTTCGCCTTC
>DMYK01000379.1:0-9908 GCA_003483675.1 Microcoleaceae cyanobacterium UBA11344 | reverse complement strand
CGATCGATCACGGCGTGCATGGCGCGGTGAATGTGCAACAAAATACCGTTTTTGCGGCACCATTTGGCCAAGCTGGTGTTTGCAGTGAAACCACCGGTGAGGTAGTCGTGCATGATGATGGGGGTTTTGATTTCTTTGGCGAATTCAGCCCGTTCCATCATTTCTTCAAAGGTAGGGGCGGTTACGTTTAAGTAGTGACCCTTGACTTCGCCGGTTTCTGCTTGAGCTTTTTCAATAGCTTCTTGAACGAACAAGAAGCGATCGCGCCAACGCATGAATGGTTGCGAGTTGATGTTTTCGTCGTCTTTGGTGAAGTCCAAACCGCCGCGTAGAACTTCGTAAACGGCACGGCCGTAGTTCTTAGCAGACAGACCCAATTTGGGCTTAATGGTACAACCGAGCAAAGGACGGCCGTACTTGTTCAATTTGTCGCGCTCAACGGTGATACCGTGAGGAGGGCCTTGGAAGGTTTTGAGGTAAGCAATGGGAATCCGCAAGTCTTCCAACCGCAGAGCACGCAGAGCTTTGAAACCAAACACGTTACCGACCAAAGAGGTCAGCAGGTTGGTGACGGAACCTTCTTCAAACAAATCCAAAGGATAAGCGATGAAGCAGATATATTGGTTGTCTTCGCCGGGGACTGGCTCGATGTCGTAGCAACGGCCTTTGTAGCGATCGAGGTCGGTCAGGAGGTCAGTCCACACTGTTGTCCAAGTACCGGTGGAAGATTCAGCAGCCACAGCAGCTCCAGCTTCTTCTGGGGGAACTCCAGGCTGTGGAGTTACGCGGAAAGCCGCCAAAATATCTGTATCTTTGGGGGTGTAGTCCGGCGTGTAATACGTTAGTTTATAGTCTTGAACTCCGGCTTTATACCCAGCCTTGGATTGAGTTTGGGTTTGCGCGTAAGCCATATCTCGCTTCCTAGTATTCGCTTAATTTTTTGGCCTGATGGCAGGCTCTTAAAAATATATCAATAAAGTGACACTCTGAAATTTTAATATTCTTTTAATCATCATAAGTATTCTTTATTTAGATTTACATCTGGATAAAATTCGTAACATTTCTTATAAAACAAAAGGCACGAAGGATGCAGGGGGAATAGGTGGGGATCGTAAAAGAAGGAAGAGGGAAGGGAAGGGAAATTAGTAATAAATACTTAGTTTTATGGTTTTTGGTGCCGATCGAGCTTGTGCGATCGGTATGCAGTAAGTTCACTAAAATTGTCATGACCTAGGCTTTGCCTATGTGTCATTCGCAAGCGTTGCGAAGAATCTCGCGAGATTCTTCGCAACGCTCAGAATGACAGAATGTGTAAGTCCTGATTGTATTACTCCGTTCCGATACTTTTTTGCTAACGTTTGCTAACAAATACATAAGTTGAGATCAGATCTCAACCAAGGCGTATCAACCAATGCCCGAAGGAAAATCCCACGAGCACTTGTACTATGAGGCGACTGCTTGGTTTTCGCGATCGGACTCTTAGCCAATCCGACTATTTGCTTTGATAATGTAGAGGCAACTTATTTATATAGAGGTTGCTTACTACCAAGGTTTTTCACCGTTCATCCGATCGGCTAAATTCATTTTACATGGTACAAAGACATCTACCAAATGTAAGCGATTGTTGGCAAATATTAGAAAAAGTCCTACAGTTAATCAACCTTCAGACAAGAAAGATCAGCTAAAAATTCCCCCCTCCCCATTTCTCCCCGACTCCCCCAAGTCAAAAACCGACACCATAGCACATAATATGGACAGGACTTGCGCCGTCGCCCCGTGTTTCTAAACCCAAAAGCCTGATTACAGCAGTTTAACCTCGCGGTCAACCCGGTTTACTCATTAGCTGCGCGTAAGTCTAGCATGGATATTTAGTCCCATTTCTACTCTGGTTGTGCCTCACCCCCATTCAAAAGCCGTCCACTGCATCAATCCAGATTGCCCAAAGCCTTACCCTCAGACTTGGGGCAACAATTTTTGTCAGAGTTGCGGGGGGCCGCTGCGGCTGAAAAATCGCTATGTGCCGCTAGAAGGTTTGGGCACAGGCGGTTTTGCAGCTATCTACACTGTTTGGGATACAGAATCTCAAACCGAGCGCGTCCTCAAGGTATTGCTGGAAACTTCCCCGAAAGCGCTGAAATTGTTCGAGCAAGAAGCCTGGGTTTTAGCGCTTTTGCGACATCCGGGCATCCCTAGAGTCGAGCCTGACGGTTATTTTCATGTGCAGATGCCAAATTTTGCTCTTAGGGAGGGAAGTGCTGCGCAGCGGCGGCTTCCTTGTTTGGTAATGGAAAAAATTCACGGCAAAACTTTGGAAGAAGTTCTCAACGAGTACCCTCAAGGTTGTCCGCAGGAATGGGTTTTGAGTTGGCTGAGTCAAGCTGTGGAAATTTTAGAGGAGTTGCACAGGTGTCAGATTATTCACCGCGATATTAAACCGAGCAATTTGATGCTGCGGAATTCGCCATCGCCACAACTTTTACTGGCTAAGGGTTTGGGTGGATTGGAATTGGTGACGATCGACTTTGGGGGAGTTAAACAAATTGGCGGTGTCGAACCGGTGGGGAAAGATTGTCCGAGTTCGACGCGGTTGATTTCTCCTGGGTACAGCCCGCCGGAGCAAATTTTTGGGGGCGGTGTGGGGCCGGCTACGGATTTTTATGCTCTTGGCCGCACTTGCATTCACTTGCTGACGGGGAAGTATCCGGCCCAAATTGAAGATCCGATGACGGGGGAGTTGCGGTGGCGTCACATTTCGCCGATCGCCCCGGCTTTTGCTAATTTGTTGGATGATATGGTGCGATCGGATGTGCAGCATCGTCCGGCGACGGCTGGGGATGTTCGCCAACGTCTGAGGAAGATTTCTACTCGGAATCAGGGAGGAATGGCGTTAGCAAAGCCCTGGAAGAGGATCGCCCCAATCGGTCAAGCTATTTTAAAATTCTGCCGGGAAATATTGGTAGCGGGGGCGCAAACAACTGTCAGTCTGACTGCTTTGTTGTTTGGGGCGATCGCCCAAATTGTGGTAGCTTCTCTGGATACGGGCTGGGAAATGGTGCTCGGTGGGATTGGGGGAAGTGCGGGGGCGATCGGCGGTTTGGTTTTGGGTTATGCTTCGCCTATTGGCCGGGAAATTGCGAATTTTTTGAATGAGGGTTTGCATCAATTAATTCCTAACATGACTTTCGCTGTGGGGCCGGAGGTGCTACTGTTTGGATTGGCGGGATTGGGAACTGCGATCGGTTTGACGGATGCAGGAAGTTTTCGCCAACAAAAACAGTATTGGCTATCTGGATTGATGGGAGTTCAAGGCTATTTATTAGCTGGTTTGTGCTGGCTGGAAGCAACAACTTCTAATGACGTGCAGGGGATTATTTTGGGTGCTTTTGCGATCGCTTCTTTGACTGTCGGAATGGGTTTGCGGAGTCACCAATTGGTGCACGCTTTGGTGGTGGCTGTTTGTTCTACGGGATTGTTTTTGTCTCTGAATGCTTTGAGCATTTTTCCTGGGAGTTTCTTTGGGATTTTTGCGCCGTCTTACGCTGTACTCGGTTGGCTGCAAGTTTGGGGGGCGATCGCCTTTTTTGGTTTGTTAGGAAGTGCGATCGGGCTTTGTTTNNGCGGTGGTTGGGTTGGAAGTAGGGACTTAGATTGTGTTCGGTGGTATTGTTTTTGTGAGTTATAACCGCAGATCAACGCAGATCAACGCAAATATCAGCTTTTTACACTGTCGGCTGACCGAAAATGATTTTAGGGGTTAGGGAGTTGTCATTTCTGTATTCAGGGATTAATATAAGCTTTATAGGGGAGCAGGCTGAGCGCGATCTCTGGAGGAGTGTAGAATGACTTTAGGACAAGGGCAAACTCTAACGACAGGTCAATTAGTAGGTGGCGGACGCTTTAAAATAATCAAATCTTTGGGCCAGGGGAATTTTGGCGAAACTTACTTAGCCGAAGATAGGCACGATTCGCCTACGCAATGCGCTCTGAAGCGGTTCATCTTTGTCAGTAGTAACCCTACAACTTTTGCCAAGGCAAAGGAGTTGTTCGAGCGTGAGGCCAAAGCTTTAAAGGATTTGACGGAGAAGCCTGAGAATCATTTGATACCCAAGTACATAGCATACTTGTCAGATGGTCAAGAGTGGTACTTAGCCCAGGAGTACATTGACGGATGTACTCTTCGTGAGGAACTACAGAGAGATAAGAGCCTCAATGAGGATAAAGTTGCCAGTTTGTTAGAGGATGTGCTAAATTCCCTGACATTTATTCATCGTAAAGGAATTATTCATCGGGATATCAAACCTGCAAATCTCATTAGGAGAAATGAGGATGACAAGATATTTCTCATAGATTTCGGTGCAGTTAAGCAGGAAGTTGCTCAACTTGCCACTCCGGGAACTCAGATTCATACTAAAGGTTATGCACCGGTAGAGCATATTCAAGGCAATGCAAAAGATTGTAGCGATATTTATGCTTTAGGGATGACTGCTTTGGAAGCTTTGACAGGGGTGGAGCCGGAAAAACTCAAAGATATTACTACAGGGAAGGTTGTGTGGCCTCCTTCATTCAATGCTAGTGATAAGCTGAAGAAAATTTTGGAAAAGATGGTGGAGCATAATTGTCAAAGGCGCTATCAATCAGCAGATGACGTGCTAGATAGTTTAAAATTAGCAGGCTTTACGGGGACTTTGGTAGTGGCCCCTGGTAGGTCTCCTACCGTTCCATCGGTTCAAAATGTAGGAGGGGGAATATCCAAGATGCCTATGTGGTTGTGGTTTGCGATCGCAGCACCCCTGGTTATGATCTTAGCTTTTACGCTGGGGCTGCTTTTTGTACCACACCCTCCGAAACCGGAGAGAGAAAAACAACAGGATATTCAATCACCAAAACCTACTCCCCAACCTAGTGATGACGATATATTCAAGCGTCCGCCAGGGACACCCTAGCCTTCGCTACTGGGTACACGAAGTTTTTTTGGTTAAGAATTATCACCGATCGGTAGACAAATTGTGGTTAAAACTGCAATAATGCAATACAAGTATTCAGAAAAAATGATTTTTCACGTTATGAGGTTAATCGATGAAAATCAAAAGTACAGTTTCAGCCGTTTTAGCAATGGCTACGGTGCTATCAGCATTTGGTTTGGCTTTTACTAAATCGGCTGAAGCAGCACCCCGCACTTTTTCCTGTAAAATGGCCAGTGGGGCATGGACAACACTCGTTAATGAAAGCGGTCAACCAGAAAGGCAGTTGATACGGTGGACTTCAGATTTTGGTGCGAAAGTTGGCTATACACCAGAGCGCCGATGCAACGAAGTCACTCAGAGAATGAATAGCTACTTCAGCAACAGTGGTCAGTACATTACTCATGGTATGCTAAACGGTCAAAAAGTAATTTGTGCAACAGACCGCCTGGGTAAACACTGTCTTAACTTGCTTTACACGGTGCAACCAAAGGATGACCCCAAAGCAGTCCTAAAGGACTTGTTTAGAGTGAACAGCCGAAACGTTGGTAATGATCCAGTCCGAGAACGGTTGTGTGCTGCAACAAAAACATATCTCAGTGTCGATGACCTACTTGCAGGGAAAACTGTTTTTGCGGAAGAATTTTGTTCGGTTCGGTAAGTATCAGGTATCCTGATTAAATGAAGTTAACTTTAGCTAGGTTTATCGCTTTAGCCTGTATAGGTGGTTGCCAATTGCTACCATCTACACAGGTTTCTCAATCTCTTGACCAGGCTACCACTGCGGTAACAACTGTTACGTCAGAGGCAGAAAACGGAATGTCAAAGGATTTGATTCCTGAGAGGGCAAAATTAATTTCCTTGAGAGTTTACTCAATTAACCCACAAGAGTGGAAAAATAATGGTTTAATTTTAAATGAGAGTGGCTCTGGAGTTCTGATGGCTATGGAGCCAACGTCAGCCAACCCCTCAGTTTATCAATATCTTGTCTTGACGGCTAATCATGTAGCGAAGGAATCGAGAGAAAGAGCGAAAGAACCTGAGTTTTATATCCGCACCCCTGACGGTTTAATTCATAAGGCGCGCCGTCACCCCCAAAAATTTAATAAAACGGATTTAGCATTATTATATTTCTATAGCCCTTATCGCTACGAAGTGGCTGTAATTGCTAATAAACAATCCTTAAAGGAGGAAGATCCGATATATGTTACAGGGTTTCCTTGTAACCTCGGTTTGACTAGCATATCCTGTCCTGCGGAGTTTGTGGTGACAAAGGGTCAAGTGAAGAATGTACTGAATAAGCCTTTAGTTGACAACTATAGTATTGGATACACGAATGAAGTTGTGGAAGGGACGAGTGGCGGACCAATCTTGAATGATCAAGGCGAAGTAGTAGGTATCAATGGCAGACGAGAGGGTGGGTCATCATCTCAATATAAACGTGCAGATGGTTCAGAATCAACTGAAGATGAGATCCAGTGGATGAAAACCTTGCGTTGGGGAATTCCGATTGATTTTTATCTCAAGCTAGATACTAAGAAACTGTTTAAGGAAATACCACCTTTAAATCAGGAATTTGTACGAATCGGGTATATTGCCCAATCAGATTCTCAAACTAATCAATCAAAAAAGACACCATCTGCCAACCCTCAGAACTCTTCTGGAGCCAAGCCTCAATTTACGTCAGAAAACCATAAAAATACTGCGTCAAGAGGTGAGTTTTTATATAGGTTAGAAGATGATAATTTATTGGCGAAATTGCTAATTGCTATCCTTGCTGCTCTAGGTGGGATCTCTTTACTTCGATCCTTTGTAGGTTTGTTTGGGAATAAAAATAACACAGGAGCTACGAAGGAGAAGCCAAAAAACCGATCTCTCAACAAAAATACTGAGCATACACTGCCAACAGAAGGAAAAAAATCAGGTTGGCTGGTCAGATGTGTTAATTTATTAAACAGACCTATTCTACAGAAATCAAAAGATGGAAAGCAAGAAAACGAACAGCAGCAGTATATAGCTGATATTTCATTTACTTTCTTTCATGAATGTTGGCAAGCACAAATTTTATCGTCTGATAGTCAAGAAAATAAAATTTGTACTGGATATTATTCTGAATATTTAAAAGAGTTTAATAACTATTATAACCATTGGTTTCAATACGAAATTAAGGGATTTATTATTTTCATAAAACAAGAAATTCCCAGAGGGCAAGAGGGGAAATTTGTTCTTAAACCAACCCTCAGTAAGGATTACGAGGTTAAAGAAAATACAGTGGATGTTGGTTCTCAAATATCTTATTCGTTATACACATCTAAAAAAATATCTCAAAATGCACCTTCTCACATTATTATGATTGAGTGTATTTTTCAATCAAATCCTCCACCTATTACGACTTCTCTAATATGAAATCTAACCAACTAAAATACTGTTTAATTATTGGATTTTTTCTTTTTCTAAGTTTTATATTAGGAAAATTTGTCAACAATATTAATCAGAATAGCAGCACTCAAGTAAAGCTGAGACCTGTAATTTCCAAAAATCCATTAGAAGAAATAGCCGTAAAATCCACTGTTTTGATTGCAGTACCTGGCGGTGGTAATGGTTCAGGGGTAATCATTAGGAGTCAAGACAAATATTACGTCCTAACAACTAAGCACGTTGTTGAAATTCTACCAGAAGATCAGAATCAGTACGAAATTAAAAGTTACGATGGAAACGTGTATCTAACAATTACTGCTAAAAATTACGATCAATTAGTTGAGCAATTAGTGGCAGATACATTTGGAGACATTGATCTAGCACTCATCGAGTTGCCTACTCAACGGCAAAATTACACAGCAGCTAAATTATCGAGAGGATTATCTGAATCTATATCTGTATTGGTATCAGGATGGCAACAATGTCAGCCTAAACCTCAATATGACTTAACTAAGGGAACAATATTAAAAAAAATATCATCGGAAAGTGAGAGGAATCAATTATCCGAAAGGGATGATTCCTTGTACATTCAGTATAAAGATGCTAATTATAAGAATGGTTATAGAGTTAAATATACTAATCCAACTTTGAGCGGGATGAGTGGTGGGCCAGTATTTAATGAGAATGGTAGCATAGTCGCTATTCATGGGATGCCTGGGGCAGAAGGCAAGGAGAGAAATGACCAAAAGTGCCAGTCGATCAACAATCCAAATTTAGGTAATAATTGGGGGATTCCTATCAGTTTATTTTTAGAGTCTAACTTAGCTAAGGGTAAGAATTTCGACGAAGATAAAAAACAAGTGAAATCAGTTAAGAGTACACCAAAACCATCCCCAATAAATACAACCTCTTCTTCAGATAACGGTGTTCCAATATTCAAGTGTACTGAAAAGGATAAGCTAGAAGGTTCATGTTCTTGAGAGGGGGGCTGTGGCATTTTTGGGTTTGTTGGGAAGTGCGATCGGGCTTTGTTTGGGAGTCAGTCATTATTTGGTTGTGCCTTTGTTGCGGTGGTTGGGCTGGAAGTAGGAATTAATGCCAAATCACTATGCCGATCGATTCGCTGTCAATTAAACCCGTCTCCAGATTTTTAATGATTTGTGCTCTGGCGATCGCCCTTGTGGTCGGTGGGGCCAATCTAGCCAAAGCCGAATCGCGAGAACAAGCAGTCGATCGATTAACAGATTTCTTATTCTACAAGGTTAATCCTCAGTTAAACAATCGCAAACTGCAAGCGGGCGATCGCGAATATATCAATGAATGGCAGAAATTGTGCGAGGCGATCGATCCGCGAATCAAGCCGGCACAAGAAGTCTGCTATCGTCCCGAACCAGGAGAGACAGGATGGGAATTCACCACAATTAACGGCGAAACCTACGAACAAACCTACGATCGCCTTGCAGATACAATTTTTTATAGTCGCCATCCTCAACGGAGTGGACAGCAAATTCCCAAAAACGATCGAATCAGCATCAGTGAATGGTCAGCTATTCGACAAGAGATGTTTCTTTCTAATTGTGGATTATGATCTGAAACTAGATTGTTAAAACATACAATATGCACTCTGGATTGCATATAATTTAGTCAAAAGGCTTGCGACACATTCTATAGAAAAACAAAAGGGTAAAAAAATGGGCAGAGTTACCGCAACAATAACCGTCACCAACGAAGTAGACAAGATGCTAGCAGAAAGAGGGTTCATCCCCGCAGAGCAAATACGCTCTATCACCCTCGATAACGTCTTAGTCGATCAAAGAGTAACTCGACTCTGTTTACCAGCAGATATTATCAGTCAGTTAGGTTTAACCCTAGTTGGTGAAATCCAGGGAAATACAGCAATAGGATCTAGACAATTTCGTCTGTTCAAAGATGTCAGTCTTGCCGTAGCTGGTCGGGAAGGCAGGTATGATTGTGTAGAAATTCCCGCAGGAGAAGAACCTTTAATCGGCTTAATTCCCCTCGAAGATTTGGGTTTAGAACCGGACTTGAAAAATCAGCGGTTGATTGTTTTACCGGCGGAGGGAATGCAAAGTTATATTCGGGTGTAAAATCCAGATCATTTTCCCCTCTTAGTCCGCGCAGGCGGACTTCGTTTGTGTAGAAGCGATTTCAATCGCCGAATCATCGAGGAGGTAGAAGCGATTTCAATCGCCGAATAATCAAGGAGTTAACTAGGAGTTAACGAACCAAGATTTGATATCATAAGTAATACCCAGAAATAATATTATATTTTTGCACTAAAATGTCAGTCACTACTCATCAATTAATTCAGTGGAAACAACAAGGGCGGTCAATTG
This sequence comes from Microcoleaceae cyanobacterium UBA11344, assembly GCA_003483675.1. Taxonomy (GTDB): domain Bacteria; phylum Cyanobacteriota; class Cyanobacteriia; order Cyanobacteriales; family Microcoleaceae; genus Microcoleus. The sequence goes on along the minus strand of DMYK01000379.1, from coordinate 172 downwards.
TTGCACTGACGGGCTATGATTATGCGATCGCCCAACTCATAGATCAAGCAGGCGTAGATCTAATCCTCGTCGGCGATTCCCTCGCCATGCCTATATTAGGCTACGAAACAACCCTGCCGCTAACTCTCGATGAAATGCTGCACCACGCAAAAGCTGTGCGTCGCGGTGTTAA
>DMYK01000079.1 GCA_003483675.1 Microcoleaceae cyanobacterium UBA11344 | reverse complement strand
CTGGCTGAGCAAAACTACGCGGAGGCTAGACAGCAGTGGGTGGAAGCGCGGCAGTTGCTGTGGCAAAATTACCCTTCGGAAGGACAGCGGGTGGGGGCTGAAATTCGGGCGGTTTGGCTCGATCGCGGTACGATCGTCGCAGCGCGATCGGAACAAGGTTTAGCAGCAGTTTTCGATCGCCTCGCCGCCGCCGGGATCAATACAGTTTTCTTTGAAACTTTAAATGCCGGATATCCGATTTATCCCAGTCAAGTTGCACCCCAACAAAACCCCCTCACAGTTGGCTGGGACCCCCTGGAATCTGCGGTTAAATTAGCCCACGAACGAGGCATGGAATTGCACGCTTGGATTTGGGTTTTTGCCACCGGAAATAAGCGCCACAATACTCTAATTGGCAAGTCGAATTCCGACCCAGGCCCGGTGCTTTCTGCCCATCCAGATTGGGCAAATATTGACAACAAAGGACGCAGGCAGCACGTCAATGATGGTAAATTTTATCTCGATCCAGCTAATAAAGAAGCGCGCAGTTATTTGCTAAACATTGTTAACGAAATTGCCAGCCGCTACCAAGTTGACGGCCTGCAACTTGACTACATTCGCTATCCTTTTCAAGATGACAATGCAGGTTTTACTTACGGTTACGGTGCGGCGGCGAGACAGCAATTCCAGCAGTTAACGGGTACTGATCCGGTGAATATTTCGCCCAGTGATGGCAATTTGTGGCGGCAGTGGGTGGAGTTTAAAACTAATCAAATTAATACTTTTGTTAGCGAAGTTTCTCAGTTGTTGCGACGGAATTATCCCCGTACAATTTTGTCGGTGGCGGTGTTTCCGCACCCTCCAAGTCAGCGGATTTACAAAATTCAGCAGAATTGGGAAGTTTGGGCTCGTCAGGGAATTGTGGATTTGATTGTGCCGATGACTTATGCTTTGGATACTAACCGACTTCAGCGAATTACACAGCCGCTGGCTAAGGAACAAATGCTCGGTTCGGCTTTGATTTCTCCGTCGGTTAAGTTGTTGACTCTCCCGGAAGTTGTGGCGATCGATCAAATTCAGGCTTTGCGGGATTTGCCGACTGGGGGTTATGCCATTTTTGCGGTGGAAAGTATTAGCAGCGGGATGCAGGGATTTTTTAACCGCACTCAAGGGGGAAGAGTGCGCTCGACTTCTGCTTCGGAGCCGATTCCTTACCGACAGCCGTTTGCGGCCGCTGCTTCGAGGTATACTGCGCTCAAGCAGGAATGGAGTTTTTTGTTGGCTAGCAATCAGTTGCGGGTGTCGGAATCTGAGCTGAAAGTTTTGCAAAGTCGATCGGATGAATTGGCGCAAGCTTTGAGCAAATTGGCTGCTACTCCAACTACTGAAAATTTAGAAACAGCTAAAAATTTGCTGGCGAGTTTTCAATCTCAATTTCCATCTTCGATGCGGCTGCATTCGGGCGAAAATAGCTATCAGGTGCAAACTTGGCAAAATCGCTTGGAAAGTTTGGAGATGCTGTTGCGTTACGGCGAAAGGGTGGAGTTGAATCGCAAGTAAATGCAGGTTTTTGGGGAGGGTGTGATCTTTAGCTGCTATTTGTTCAAACTCAGATCTTAGACAATTCTCAAAAACCTGTAGGGGCGGGTTCACCAACAGCTTTAAAGAGTGCAGACAGGTTAAATAAACCCGCCCCCACCAATTCCCAATTCCCCATTCCCAATGCCCCATTCCCAATGCCCCATTCCCAATTACTCTTAGGATGAATATGTTTCCTAAACAACTCAATCGCTGGGCAACTAAAATAATCGGCAAAGCTCCCTTACAAACAGTCCTTATAGTTCCTTTTTTAGTACAAATTGTTGGCACTGTCGGAGTTGTAGGTTGGCTATCATTTCAAAACGGTCAGCGGGATGTCAATGATGTTGCCGCTCAGTTGCGAGGAGAAATTACTGAGCGGATTAAAGACAAAATTCAAACTTATATGTCAATTCCTCACATTGTCAATCACCTCAATGTTCAAGGCTTTAAATTGGGGCAGTTGAACCTAGAAGAAACACAAAAACTAGAACTTCACTTTATAGAACAAATTCAATATTTTGATTCCATTAGCATCATTTATGTAGGCAAGGAAAATGGAGAACACTCTGGAGCGTTCCAAACTAAAAATCGAACTCTGATATCTGCTGCTGACAGTTCGACTAACAATAAATTAGCTCGATATACTGCCGACTCTCAAGGCAACCGCGTCAAATTAGTGCAAATATCACCCGATATTTACGACCCGCGAATTCGGCCTTGGTACATCGCAGCAGCGGCAGCCAAAAAACCTATTTGGAGTCAAATTTATACTGATTTTTTAACTAGAGACTTGGCAATTACTGCCGCTATGCCTATCTACGATGACAGCGACAATTTGTTAGGAGTAGCCGGCTGCGATTTGTTGTTTTCCCGAATCAAGGAATTTCTCGGCACCATCAAAATTGGTAAATCGGGACAAACTTTTGTGATGGAACGCTCTGGAATGTTGATCGCAACTTCCACTGAAAATCCCGAATTTGCAGTTGAAGGTAAACAAGTAAAGCGCATTAAAGCTTCAGAAAGCAACAACGCAGTCCTGAGCCAAACGGCACTGTATTTAGATAAATTATACGGCAACTTAGACAAAATTAATAATTCTCAACAGCTTACTTTTGAAGTTGAGGGAAAGCGCAACTTTCTTCAGGTAACTCCTTTTAAAGACGAGCGAGGATTGGATTGGCTGATTGTGGTAGTTGTTCCAGAGTCGGACTTTATGGAGCAAATTAACGCCAACAGCCGCACCACTATTTTCCTGTCGATCGCAGCTTTGATCGCAGCGACAATTCTGGGAATTATTACTGCTAAATGGGTGGTGCGACCGATTTTAAGATTGAACGCGGCGGCGAAAGCTTTGGCGAGGAATGAATGGGATACAAAAGTAACGATCGATCGGGAAGACGAACTCGGAGAACTTGCCGATTCTTTTAACAGCATGGCCGAGCAATTGCAGCATTCATTTACATCGCTCAGGTCAAGTGAGAGCAGACTTAAACAGTTTCTCAATGCTATTCCCCTAGGTATTTTTATTGTCGATACACAAGGCAAACCTTATTACATTAATCCTGCTGGAGAGCAACTTTTAGGTCAAGGCATTTTGGAATCAGATGCTGAAAATTTACGCAATTCCTACCGCATTTATTTAGCTGGAACTGAGCAAATTTATCCAGCAGAGCGCGACCCAATTTTGAATGCTTTGCAGGGCAAAAGTGTAACTGTTGACGACCTGGAAGTGTTCCTGCTCAACGAAGCTGTTCCCCTGGAAGTTGCGGGAACTCCTATTTATGACGAGCAAGGGAATATTATTTACGGGATGTGTGCTTTTAAAAATATTACAGAACGCAAATTAGCGGAGCAACTGTCAAGAGAATACAAGCAAAATTTAGAAGCACAAGTTGCCCAACGTACCGCAGAAATTGCCAAAGCAGAAGAAAAGTTTTCTAAAGCTTTTCGTTTAAGTCCTAATGCAATTACCCTGACGAGAATCAGCGATGGTTGCCATATAGAGGTCAATGAAAGTTTTTGCCAGATGATCGGCTACAGTCACGCAGAAATTATTGGCAAAACAGCGGTAGAACTCAATTTTTGGGCGACTTTGGCAGAGCGCGATCGCATGATTCAAATGTTAAAAAATAAAACAGCTCTTCACAATTACGAGCTGAGGTTTCGCAATAAAAGCGGTACAGAAAGAGCAGCGCTGCTGTCCATCGAAACTATTGATATTGACGGAGAAGCTTGTTTTTTGTCGATTTCTAGTGATATTACCGATCGCCAAAAAGCAGAAACCGCCCTGCGGGAAGCCGAAGAAAAGTACCGCAACATTTATGAAAATGCTTTAAATGGCATTTTTCAGACTGCTGTTGACGGAAAATACATCAGCGCTAACCCTGCTTTAGCTACTATCTACGGGTACGAATCGACAGCAGAATTAATAGCAGCGCAGCCGAATTTCCAGAATCAGCTTTACGTGAATCCCAAGCGCCACGATGAATTTTTAGAATTGATGAATAAGTACGGGATACTGTCAAATTTTGAATCGCAAATTTACAGAAAAGATGGCAGTATTGTTTGGATTTCTGAAAATGCCCGCGCTGTGGGCGATCGCGAAAACAATCTACTCTACTATGAAGGTTTTATTAAAGATATTACTGCTAGCAAACAAGCCGAAATCGAAATGCAGCGGGCAAAAGAAGCAGCGGAAGCAGCTAACAAAGCTAAAAGTATCTTCCTCGCAAATATGAGCCACGAATTGCGCTCTCCGCTGAATGCTGTTATCGGCTTTGCTCAAGTCTTGATTCGCAGTAAAACTCTCTCTTCAGAAAATCAAGAAAATGTGGCAATCATCCTGCGGAGTGGGGAACATTTACTGACTTTAATTAACCAAGTTTTAGACTTGTCAAAAATTGAAGCTGGACGCACTACAATCAATGAAAAAAACTTTGATTTGTATCGACTGCTGGACGATTTGGAAGATATGTTTGCTCTGAAAGCTGAGGAAAAAGGCTTGCAGTTACTATTCGATCGGGATGCGGAAGTGCCTCACTATATTTGCACCGATGAAGTCAAGTTGCGCCAAGTCTTAATTAACTTGCTTAACAATGCAATTAAATTTACTTCATCAGGGGGAGTTTCAGTGCAAGTTAGAGGGGGCTTAGGGAAGAAACACAACAATAGCCATTCCCAAGTACCCGATCGCTACTCAGTACATTTTGAAGTGCAAGATACCGGTGCAGGCATTGCTCCTGACGAAATTAATCAGTTGTTTGAAGCATTTGTACAGACAAAAACCGGGAAAGATTCTCAGGAAGGAACTGGTTTAGGTTTAGCGATCAGCCGCCAGTTTGTGCAATTGATGGGAGGAGAAATTACCATTAGTAGCGAGGTTGGTCAGGGTGCAATATTTCAGTTTGACATTCAAGTTAATCTGGTTGAATCTGCCGATATTCAGAGCAAAAAACCCCAACTTCGAGTTATTGCTCTCGAACCGAATCAGCCCTGCTACCGCTTGCTGATTGTGGACGATAAACCCCTGAATCGCCTACTGTTGGTAAAACTTCTGAGCCCCTTGGGATTTGAATTGAGAGAAGCGAATAATGGCCAAGAAGCGGTGGATATTTGTGCGGAGTGGGAGCCACACTTGATTTGGATGGATATGAGAATGCCTGTAATGGATGGGTATGAGGCAACAAAACAGATTAAAACTACTACTCAAGGGCAAGCAACTGCGATTGTAGCTTTGACTGCTAGTGTTTTGGAGGAAGAACGGGCGGTGATTCTTTCGACTGGTTGCGATGATTTTATGCGGAAACCATTCCGAGAGGAAGATATTTTTGCAACAATGGGCAAACATTTAGGAGTACGCTATATTTATGAAGATCCAACAGCAGCTAGTGTGGCAGCTACGGGGGAGTCAAGTCATGACTTCCTGACACCAGGGGCGATCGCCTCTCTTGCTCCCGACTGGGTAGCTGCATTCAAGCAAACTATTTTGAGTGTGGATATGGAGGCGATCGCCAGTTCGATCGCACAAATCGGCACTGTCAACCCTGAGCTTGCTGACACACTTCTAGATTGCATTAATAATTTTGAATACGATCGCATTTTGAGTGTAATTGCTAACAGCGAGGAGCAGTAAAACCCTAAATGATTTCTACTTTACCAAAAACCCATCAAGGCAACATTTTAGTAGTTGACGACACGCCAGAAAACCTCCGCCTGCTCGCAGGAATTCTCAGCGAAAAAGGCTATCAAGTTCGCCCCGTACCCAATGGCAAGCTAGCACTCTCTGCCGCCCAAAAAATNNAAAAAATACCCCCAGATTTAGTGCTGCTGGATATTATGATGCCGGAAATGGACGGCTATCAAGTTTGCCAGCAACTCAAAGCTTCTGAAATTACCAAAGACATTCCTGTGATTTTTATTAGTGCGATCAATGACGTGCTGGATAAAGTTAAAGCTTTTGCAGTTGGGGGAGTTGATTTTATCACCAAACCCTTTCAGGTTGAAGAAGTTTTAGCTCGCATCGAAACGCACTTAAAAATTTGTTCGCTGCAACACAGTTTGCAAGAAAAAAATCAAGATTTAGCAACTGCGATCCTACAACTGCAAACAACTCAAGAGCATTTGATTCAATCGGAAAAAATGGCCTCCCTCGGACAACTGATTGCTGGCATTGCCCACGAAATCAATACGCCCCTGGGCATTATTGGTTCGTCTATTGAGAACATTGCTAATTTCTGGGACGCTAATTTGGAAAAATTNNACAGATCAAATCATCAAAAAAATATCCTAACAAGCAAAGAAAAACGTAAATTCAAACAGCATTTAATCAGCTATTTAAAAGCAGAAAAAATAGCTGAGTGTGAGGATATAGCTGACACTTTAG
>DMYK01000378.1:5001-6396 GCA_003483675.1 Microcoleaceae cyanobacterium UBA11344 | reverse complement strand
AACAACTAACCAATAACAACTAATCAATAGCAACTAACCAATTATTCATTACCCCCGATTAACTGGGATTTGTCAAAATCAGAAGCTCTGCCAATCCGAATCCCTTGAGGTGTCACGTAGGCGACTTCCGGGAAAAACTGAGCGGGCGGGGTTTCTGGGCCTCTAGCAACATATTTAGCAATCCTAATCATCATCGGTTCCATCTGCAAGGTCATAATCACGCTTTTGGTGTTGCCACCAGCACCGGCATGAACGACGCCTCGCAAACGGCCCCAAATCAGGATATCGCCTCCAGCGATGACTGCGCCACCAGGATTGACATCTCCCAAAAGTACGACGGTGCCCGGATGGCGAATTTCTACGCCCGATCGCACTGTCATCTGCAAATATAAAGGTTCCGCGAGGGATTGCGGTTTGGCTGCGGGGGCTTTAGTCAGGGTTGAAACAGGAGGCTGCTGTTCTACACAATAGCCGACGGTGGCTGCGGCAACGGCTGTTTGACGGCGGTTGGTATGGACTCGTTTTAGTTGAAGTTCGACTTCTGATAGGGCTTCGGCGATTTCTTGTAGTTGGCGAATATCTAAAAGGCGATCGCTCGCCATCAATTGTACTTCGGCATTAGCCTGCCAAAACCTTTCTCCTGCATTTAGCCTAACTTTTAGCTGTTGCCAAAGTTCAGTCCAAGTGGAAGCAGCCGTTGTTGGTGTTTCACTGGTGTTAGTTTCTGAGGGGAGTAGCAGCAGTAGCTGTCCATCTTCTGTTTTAAGACGGACTTGCATATCGAGGCTGACTTCGGGTATCGCTGGAGAGTCTGGGGCGGAAGTCATTCCGGGGAAGGCATCGGGTGTCATGGGGACGGTTTGAACTAGGGTAGGGACAGGTTAAGATCAATATTAGCTTGATTGGTGATATTTACCATTTAATGCCATATTTAAAGATATTTGGGGACAGGGAAATGACTACAGACAAAATTAGCCAAAAAATTCAACAAGTCAAGCAACAACGCCTCACTGAATTAGATTTGAGCCGTAATTCATTAACCGAAATTCCGACCGAGGTGTTTGAGTTGGAATGGTTGGAAACGTTGAATTTAAGTAGAAACCAACTGACAATCGTACCAGAATCGATCGCCCGTCTCACCAATTTATCCGTACTTGTTTTATATGCCAACCAACTGACGAGCGTACCAGAAGCTATCTCCCGTCTGACCAATTTATCCCAACTTTATTTAGGTAACAACCAACTGACGAGTGTACCAGAATCTATCACCCGTCTCACCAATTTATCCCAACTTGATTTAAGTTGGAACCAACTGACGAGCGTACCAGAAGTGATCTCCCGTCTCACCAATTTATCCCAACTTGATTTAAGTGACAACCAACTGACGATCGTACC
>DMYK01000378.1:4381-4886 GCA_003483675.1 Microcoleaceae cyanobacterium UBA11344 | reverse complement strand
GTACCAGAATCTATCTCCCGTCTGACCAATTTATCGGCCCTTGGTTTATATGCCAACCAACTGACGATCGTACCAGAAGCTATCGCCCGTCTGACCAATTTATCCATACTTAATTTAAGTCGCAACCAACTGACGATCGTACCAGAATCTATCACCCGTCNNATTTATCCAAACTTGATTTAAGTCAAAACCAACTGACAAGCATACCAGAATCTATCACCCGTCTCGCCAATTTATCCGAACTTAATTTAATTCGCAACCCCCTCGAAGATCCCCCAATTGAAATTGCGAAACAAGGTATTAACGCGCTCCGCGAATATTTCCGTCAAAAGCAAGCAGGAACAGACACCCTCTACGAAGCCAAATTAATCATTATTGGCGAAGGAGGCGCGGGAAAAACAACCCTCGCCCGAAAAATCCAGAATCTTGATTCTCCCTTACCCAATCCCGATGAATCTACCCAAGGTATTGACGTGCAAGAATGGCATTTTACAATGGAAAATGG
>DMYK01000378.1:1258-4335 GCA_003483675.1 Microcoleaceae cyanobacterium UBA11344 | reverse complement strand
AAACGTTCCCTCTATCTCTTGGTAGCTGATAGTCGCAAAGAACAACCCCATCTCGACTATTGGTTAAATGTGGTAGAACTATTTAGTGAGAATAGTCCCCTTTTGCTGATTAAAAACGAACTCAACGATCGTCCTGTGCAAATTGATGAATCCCAACTGCGGGGACGGTTTGATAATTTCCAAGCCAGCTTTGCTACAAATCTTGGCAATCCGCGAGGAAGAGTGGAAGTAGAAAATATCATTAAATCAATTAAATATCATATTAGCCAACTTCCCCACATTGGCACTGAATTTCCCAAGACTTGGATAAAAATCCGCGCCATCTTAGAACAAGATAACCGAAATTATATTTCTCTAGATGAATATTTTAAGATTTGCGATAAAAATGGGGTGACACAGGGAAATTCTGGAGATGGACGCTTAACACTCAGTCAATTTTTACACGATTTGGGTGTAATTCTCCACTTCCAAGACGACAAAAAATCCCTCTTATATAAAACGATAATTCTTAACCCCAACTGGGGAACGGATGCGATTTATAAAGTCCTCGATAACAATAGGGTGAAGACAAATTTAGGAAAGTTTACTGATGGAGATGTCAGCAAAATCTGGCAAGATTCCCAATACAACAATATGCAGGGGGAATTGTTGGAATTAATGAGTAAATTTAAGCTGTGCTATCCAATTAATAACAGCAATAATACTTATATTGCCCCTCAATTATTAGACTCAAATCCACTCCAATACCAATGGAATATCAGCGAGAATTTATTTCTGCGTTATGAATATGATTTCATACCCAAAGGCATTTTAACCCGTTTTATTGTAGAAATGCACCACTGTATTGACGAACCGAAAGTCTGGCGCAGTGGCGTAATTTTAAAACGAGATCATACCTTTGCGGAAGTGATCGAAACCTATCACCGCCGAGAAATCAAGATTCGCTTATCTGGGACAAACAAACGGGGATTGTTAGAAGTGATTACGGATAAACTAGATGAAATTCATCATAGTTATGAACGATTAAGAGTCAAAAAAATGATTCCCTGTAATTGTGCGGTGTGTAAAAATAGCCAAAATCCTCATTTTTATGACCTTGATAAATTACGACAACGCATGGCTAACAACAAACCCAATGTTGAATGTGAACAACCACCCTATAATGAAGTTAATATTTTGAGCTTAATTGATGATACAATTGGCAGAGAAAAGTTACTTGAAAAAGAGCAGGAAGGAGAAGCCAGGATTAATTATAATATCTATGGTTCAAGAGTTGAAATAAATCCAGTAAGAGGTGCTATGGAAGAACATCAAGACAAACAGATTCAAGTCAAAAGTGCTTGGGCGAATGGCTCATTTTATCTATTTGTCTTTGTGGTTGTAGTAGCAGGAATTGGCTTTTTAGGAAATCAATTATCTTTCCCGGTTTTCTGTGTACTGGTGATTGCTGGAGTTTTATTGGTTCCCATAATTGGTGCATTGCAACTTAAGCAGGATGAACGGGTACAAGATGAAACTTTCTTAGAATTAATGAAAATGGCGATCGCCCAATTACCGTTAATTGGTAATATGTTAGGCAAGGTTTTAAATCCTAGTGACAATTCCCAGGAAGAAGAGCAATAATTGTAGGGGCGGGTTCACCGAAATCTTTGATTCAACCCGCCCCATCCCCCAAAGAAACCGGGTTTTTTACCGAATCTGCTGGCTGCAACGCGTATTTTCGTAAAAAAACCCGGTTTCTGAGCCCCAATGCGTAAGTCCTGAATCGAAAATCGAAAATCGAAAATCGAAAATCAATTGACTTGTGTAGCAATTCGTGATTTATAAATCCGCATTGATCTCGATATAATAAAAAATTATGAATAAATCTTAAGTTTTTATTAAATTTAGTATTATAATTTTAGTCATCTCCCACTAAATATTTATTCTCACCCCATGATAGCGGATCAATTTCCTTGGCTGACCGCGATTGTCCTACTACCCCTCGTAGCTTCCGTCGCCATCCCTTTTCTGCCCGACACAAATGGCAAAACCATTCGCTGGTATGCCCTAGGCGTCGCAATTGCAGATTTTGTATTAATGTGCTGGGTGTTTTGGACTCATTACGATCCGAGCATCTCTACTTTCCAAATCGTAGAGCAATATCCTTGGATACCTTCTTTAGGCCTCAACTGGTGTGTTTCGGTTGACGGATTGTCAGTGCCGCTGGTACTGTTGGCTGGATTGGTGACGACATTATCAATCTTTGCAGCCTGGGAAGTCGATCGCAAACCACGACTTTTCTACTTCCTAATGCTGGTGATGTACTCCGCACAAATAGGAGTTTTCATCGCCCAAGACATCATGCTACTGTTCATTGTCTGGGAACTAGAACTAATTCCGGTTTACCTGCTAATCTCGATTTGGGGCGGCCAAAACCGCCGTTACGCAGCTACCAAATTCTTGATTTATACCGCAGGCGCTTCGATTTTCATTTTGGTAGCTGCTTTAGCAATGGGATTCTACGGCGGAGGCACCCCCACCTTCGACATGGTGGAACTAGGCTTGAAAGACTACCCACTGGGTTTAGAATTACTGCTTTATGCGGGATTGCTGGTTGCTTTCGGCGTGAAACTGGCGATTTTCCCCTTCCACACTTGGCTACCTGACGCCCACGGCGAAGCATCTTCTCCCGTGTCGATGATTCTGGCTGGTGTGTTGCTGAAAATGGGCGGATACGGACTGATTCGTCTCAATTTAGAACTTCTTCCCAAAGCTCACGTTTACTTTGCACCGATTATGATGGTGCTCGGCGTAGTCAATATTATCTACGGGGCGCTGAATTCCTTCGGCCAAACGAACATGAAGCGCCGCCTAGCGAATTCGTCGATTTCTCACATGGGATTCGTGCTCCTCGGTATTGCTTCTTTCAATGACTTAGGAATCAATGGTGCTCTGTTGCAAATGATTTCTCACGGTTTAATCGCCTCAGTTTTGTTCTTTCTGGCTGGCGTTACTTACGATCGCACCCATACAATGGTTATGGATGAAATGGGCGAGATTGGTACAGTTATGCCCAAAGTGTTTGCCTTGTTTAC
>DMYK01000378.1:0-1229 GCA_003483675.1 Microcoleaceae cyanobacterium UBA11344 | reverse complement strand
TATTTGTGGGTGTGGCAACTAGCGATATATACAGCGATTCTTTCCGCGCCGTGATTGTGTTTCTGGCGGCGGTTGGAGTGATTTTGACACCGATTTATTTGCTCTCGATGCTGCGCCAGCTATTTTACAATTCTGGAGCCGCAGCGGCTTGTGACATCGAGGATTTAGATTTGCAGAATCAGAGAAATAATCTGGATGAAGCGGTTTGTTTCGGTAATAGTTGCGTTTTGCCGGGGGATGCCAAGTTTATNNGATGCTCAACCTCGCGAAGTGGCGATCGCATTTTGCTTTTTGATACCGATTGTTGGTATTGGTTTCTATCCGAAGATGGCGATGCAAGTTTACGATGCGAAGACGGTTGCAGTGAATGCAGAAGTCCGGCAATCTTACATCCAAATCGCTCAAGAAAATCCTCGGATTTATGCGAAGGGAATTTTGGTTCCCCAAATTGCACAGGCTCAAAGAGCGCCTGCTTTGGGTAAAATTACAGGGTCTGAATCTGCATCAGTTTTGGGCATTTTCAAATAATTTTATCAAACTCTGTTTTTGTTGAGCATTGGGCGATCGCAGTCATCAAGGGCGATCGCTTTTTTGTTGTTCTATAGTATGCCCTATGCCCTAGGCCCTAGGCCCTAGGCCCATGATATTATAGCAACCGCCAAGGCTATTAAGGCGGTTTGTTTCTTGCTCCCTTCGACTCCGCTCAGGGAACAAGAAACAAAGCGCCTTGGCGACTGCTATACTTATCAGAACTTGTCAATTCGGCAATAATATTCGCCATATTCTCTCTAGCATATCCTACCTCAAGTGGCGATTTATTTTCCAGCACCGATGCAACTTTCGTCAGGATATTCAGCGGTTCTACAGCTCCCATATTTTTCACAAACACAAGTTGCAATCTATTTTTAACCAATCCTAAAATTGAGTGACTTACCTCGCCTTTAACCCCTTTTCTTTTAGCAATACTTGTGCTAAGGTTGTGAGTCTTCAACAACTGCATTTTTTCGATTCCTTGGGTATTAATCGCCTCCAAAACCTCATATATAATCCGATCTACTAATCTGTCGCTAACATATTTCAGCATCAAAGGCTGAAGCATAAAAACTGTTTCCCCGGGCTGGATTTTTTCAATCAGCGACCGACGACCTAAAGAATCCAGATTTTTTAGCAAATCTGAAAGCGACGACTTGATGAACATATCCTCTCGCAACTTCGCCAGGGAAATCGGA
>DMYK01000298.1 GCA_003483675.1 Microcoleaceae cyanobacterium UBA11344 | reverse complement strand
AAGGGAATTGTCGCTTCCTCCCTCGGCCGTTTGTTGAAGTCGCGGGACTATTCTGTCTCGATTTTGAAGCTAGACCCCTATATTAACGTTGACCCCGGCACTCTCAGCCCGTTTCAGCACGGGGAAGTGTTCGTGACTCAAGACGGTGCTGAAACCGATCTGGATTTGGGGCATTACGAGCGCTTTACCGATACTTCCATGTCTCGCCTCAACAGCGTGACGACGGGGGCAATTTATCAAGCGGTGATTAATAAAGAACGCCGCGGCGAATATCAGGGGAGTACGGTGCAGGTGATCCCGCACATCACTAACGAGATTAAACAGCGAATTCACCGAGTCGCAAAAAATACCAATCCTGATGTGGTGATTACGGAAATTGGCGGAACGGTGGGAGATATTGAGTCTTTGCCGTTTTTGGAGGCTATTCGGCAGTTTCGCAAGGATGTCGGGCGACGCAATGTTTTGTATATGCACGTAACGCTGATACCTTGGATTCCTTCGGCTGGGGAGATGAAAACTAAACCGACTCAGCATTCGGTCAAGGAATTGCGCTCGATCGGCATTCAACCTGATATTTTAGTCTGTAGGTGCGATCGTCCGTTACCTTTGGGTCTGAAGCAAAAATTGTCGGAATTCTGTGACGTCCCCGAAGAATGCGTCATCACAGCTCAAGATGCTAAAAGTATCTACGAAGTACCCCTGATGATGGAACAGGAAGGTTTGGCCGAACAAACCATCAATTTGCTCCAACTCGAACATCGCCAGCCAGATTTGCATTCCTGGCAAACTTTAGTCAACCGGCTTTACAGTCCCAGCCACAAGGTTGATATTGCTTTAGTTGGCAAATACGTGCGGTTGAACGATGCTTATCTTTCGGTGGTGGAAGCTTTGCGACACGCGGCAATTGCGATCGGCTGCGATCTAAATTTACACTGGATTAACTCAGAAGATTTAGAATCGGGAAATATCGAAAATTATCTCACAGATGTCAACGGCATTGTTGTACCCGGAGGTTTTGGGATTCGGGGAGTAGACGGCAAAATAGCTGCGATTCAATACGCCAAACACCACAAAATTCCATTTTTGGGATTATGTTTGGGGATGCAATGTGCAGTCATTGAATGGGCACGCAACACCGCACAACTAGAAAATGCCAACAGCGCTGAATTTGACCCGAATACACCGAATCCGGTAATTAACTTATTGCCCGAACAGCAAGATGTAGTCGATTTGGGCGGTACAATGCGACTGGGTTTGTATCCATGCCGAGTCAATCCCGACACCCTAGCTTTCAAACTGTATCAGCAGGAAGTGATTTACGAGCGACACCGCCACCGGTACGAATTCAACAACGCCTATCGCAATCTTTTCTTAGAATCAGGTTATGCAGTCTCCGGCACATCTCCCGATGGCCGCTTAGTAGAAATGATAGAATTGCCCAGCCATCCCTTTTTCATAGCCAGTCAATTTCACCCCGAATTCCAATCTCGACCTAGCGCCCCTCATCCCTTGTTTCAAGGATTTGTGCAAGCTGCGAGCACTCAGGGAAAGCAGGATGTTTTAGAAGGTGAGAGCCACGACTTAGTGGTAGGGCAAGTTGTCGGCAAGCTGAGCGGCTGAGCGGCAGTTAAATTGCGCGATCGTGCAACAGTAGTCCTGGACGCAGAAACTCTATCTGTAGGTGCTTATGGGCTCACCTTACCGCTACCAACAGTGTTGGAAAGCAATTTTTGCGTCCAGGACTGTTTCGGTCAAAAGGCTAGGGCGACAGGTGCAAGAAGCTTGAAGAATTGTCATCTAATTTTAGCAAGCATTGCGACTTAATTTTTGGGCTGGGATTTGAAGGGTGAGTTGTCAAACTATCCTAAAATACCAGGGAACACAGGTTTGAGGAGGTCTTGTGGCTTACTGGATAAAATTTACTTATGAGAAAAATACATATCTAATTGACCTTGATACTATTGGTGCTTTTTCTAGCGAACTGGATAATAAGCGGCTCACATTTTGGCTGCCTAATAGCAGTCAACCGATTATCCTCATTCCCCACGCCAACTCTGACACTTACAAGCAAGTTCTCGATTACATCAAAAAAACGATCGATCGCAATTTTAAAGGTGCCTGGGTGAAAATCCATTATGACCGCAAAGAATTTGCGATCGATTTGAGTCGAATTAGCTCTTTTGTTTGCGAACCTAACGGTCGGCTAAGCTTTTGGCTGCCCGACAGTGCAAATACTATTATTCTCACCCGCCCAGGCAACCAGGAGGCTTATCAACAAGTGCATGAATACATTAAAAATACAACTGGACACTCTTTGCCATGAAGAAGTCAGTTGTTATTGGTTATTGGTTATTGGTTATTGGTTATTGGTTATTGGTTATTGGTTATTTGTTGGTTCCTAGGGCCTAGGCCCTAGGCCCAATTACCAATTCCCGCTATTACATCAAAGCTAGTTTTGCAGCCCCTACCATCCCTGCTTGATTGCCCAATTCAGCGACCAATAACTGCAAATCTTCGCGAGAACTGGGGAGTACCCGCCGCTCAATTTCTGCTATAACTGCTGGCAAAAAAAACTCTGCACCTGCACTAATTCCGCCGCCGATAATAATAGCTTCCGGGGTTAAAACATAAATGAGACTCGCCAAACCTATACCGAGATAACGACCGTAATTTTGCCAATATTCTACAGCTTTGGCATCTCCAGACTTAGCAAGATTTGCTAATTCTAGTGGTTCTAAACCCGTTTCGCGGCGAATTGCTTGCACTGAAACATATTGTTCTAAGGAACCGCGATTGCCGCTGTTGCACTCCGGGCCGTCGGGATTGATCGTAATTAATCCTAACTCGCCGGCGGCACCTAGATGACCTGAAAATAGTTTACCATCTAGGATAACTGCACCGCCGACACCAGTGCCTAATGTTAGTAAAATTAGGTTTTTAAAGTGGCGGCCAGCACCTAACCAAGCTTCTCCCAATCCGGCACAGTTAGCGTCATTTGCTAATATTGTCGGCAGTCCGGTTTTGGCTTCCAACCAGTCAGCTAGGGGGACGTTTTGCCAGTTTTTGAGGTTAATTGCGACTCTGGCTATTCTCCCAGCAGCATCTGCGGGGCCAGGGGTGCCAATGCCGATCGACTTTACAGCATTTTCGACTGGATTGAGTTGAGAAATTGCGTCTACCATTGCCGCTAAAACCGCTTCAGGCGTTGCCGGTTGAGGCGTTGGCACTGTTAAGGATTCGTGACAAATTCCGTCGGCGCTGAATCTGCCGAGTTTAATTGCGGTGCCGCCTAAGTCGATGCCGATTACTTGTGTCATTCGATTTGGGATTTGGGATTTGGGATTTTCGATCCTAACAAGCAATTGATATTTTTAGCAACTTATTCTTCCTCAGAAAAACCCAAACCATCCCCCACAAACACCGCCTCAATAACCTCCCCATTCCCACCATCATCCTCAACAATCGGTAGCGGAAATCTTGCTAATATGTCCCGGCTAATTTCCCTCGCAACATTTCCCAATTCCCCGTCACGAATTCTACTCAATAACAGCAGCCTGCGCGCCAATTCCTGAAGCGATTCGACTGCATCTGTCGCGGGGACATCTCCATGTTCGCCCTCTAGCAATCGAACCCCAAACCGATGCAGCCAAGCGGCTAATTCCGCATCTTTCAGGCGTTTTGCGATGAGAAATCCGGCGACATCTCCTCTACTCCAGCCTTGATTCACTCCTTCGAGAAGTTCCATGAATTTCGCCTCGTATTCGGCGTCTGTCAGGGTTGGTGGAAGGGGCTTTTGTTGTGCTGGGGGATGGGAGGGTTGGGTTTTGAACAGTCGCTGTATTAGTTGTTTGATGAATTGCCAAATTTTGTCTAGCATTTGAGTTGGGGATTTTTTCACCGCAGATGCAGGCAGATATACGCAGATGCACGCAGATGGATGGAGATTGTTTCACATAATTTACGCACAAAGCGGGCGGTGTTGCAAAGGTTTGAGATGCTTCGTCACCCTCAGAATGACAGAATTATGTTGCAATGCGTAGGATTGTTTGATCTATTTTAAAAGTGGATAATACAGTTCTCCGGTTGAGTTGATGAAACCGGCTCGATCGCCTGCAAGGTTTCCGGTTCCCATAAACACATCTACTCTGCCGGCACCTTTAATTGCACCGCCTGTATCTTGGTCTAAAACGTACCGATTCACTGTGTTTTGTTCGAGTTTTCCTTCTGCATTTGGGTAGGGTAGTTTGGTGCTAATTAATGCTAGGGCACCGGGCGGCATTAAGGATTTGTCGGTGGCGATCGACCTTTCGGCAGTTACTGGTACTCCAATACTTCCTGTGGCTGGAGATCCGTTTGTGTCCCGGAAGAATACAAAGCTTTGATTTTTTGGCAAATACTTGTTCATATCTTCGGGAAAATTGGTAAAATATTCTGTTAGTTTCGGCAAATTTAACTGTTCTAAAGTAAACTTTCCGTCTTTCACTAATTCTCGCCCAACTCCTGTATAACTGTGACTTGTTTTGCCGGCAAAACCCACTGTCATCATGCTACCATCTGTTAGTTGCAATCTCGCAGAACCTTGGACGTGAACCAGAAATGCTTGGAATCGATCGCGCAACCAAACTAATTCTAATCCCCGCAACAATCCTTTACTTGCCTGCAAAGCATCTTCGCCTTCTAATTCCAATCTTGTCGGGTGAGGTTTGGCCCAAGATGTCATGTTTGGCGGCACGCGATACAGGGGATAGCGATATTCGGCTGTCGGGGTTCTAGATGCTGCGTAAGTCGGCTCAAAATAACCGGTAAATGCTACAGTGCCTTGCCCGTCTTTGCCGATGGATTTGTAAAATACAAATTCCCGCTTGACAGATTGCTCAAGTTGTGCTGGTGTAGTAGAATTGATCACTAATTGGCGAAAGCGATCGAGGGAACGGCGGACGCGATCGCGCGTAATTCCTGCTACTTGATAGCGACTGTAAGCATTAGCTGCGGCGGCTGTATCGAGATAACCAAGGCTGTAGTTGATCGACTTTAACAGCGATGCTTTGTCTCCCGGTTTGCCCTCAACGCCCCAAATTTGAGCATCAAAGGCGATCGACTCCGATTCACTCGCTTGTAGCTGATTCGCACTAACTGGTTGTAGCGGGGGAACTGCAACAACGGGCACTGAAAAGGCGATCGCCAAAATGCAACAGGCGATCGTCAATAGCTGATAGCGAAAAATTTTACTCAATTTCCATTGTCCCTTATTCATCGTATCTTTCAACACTAGAAGTAAAGATCGGTTCTACGCGAATTGCCTGAACACTGGTAGGGCGAACCACCATGTATTCGCCTTGAATATTTTTGATCGGGACATTGAGAAATTCTGGTGAGTCTTGTTTGGGCACCAACACGCCGCTGTACCACTTCTGAAAATCTTGCAGCGTTGCGAAACGCACTTCTTCGCGGTGGCCACCACTTAGCAGCAGGTGCACGGAATATTCGTTGGGAGTTCTGGCCATATCTGTATTTTAGATTTTTGATTTTAAGCTTTTGGAACCATACTATATTTTACCTGTTACTCGATCAATTTATTCATCTAGCTTCCTAGGGTGCGTCAGCTTAGGGATTCTCCACCATCGAGAATCCCTATTACCAGGGTGGCACTTCGACTACGCTCTGTTACCGCTTCTCTCCCCCAGAAGACCTAGCATATTGGTTTAGACAGAGGCGCTTCGACTTCGCTCAGCGACCGCGACGTTGCGAGCGTGACCGATGCGGTTCGGCCCCACAATGCGAGTTCTGAAGTTAGGGTTGCGGGCACGGCATGCCGATGCCCCTACGCCGATGCCCTTACGCCGATGCCCCTACGCCGATGCCCCTACGGCGTGTCGCAGCCGGCGTTGCCCACAGTTTCTGGACGCAGTGCCGTTTCTGGACGCAGTGCCGTTTCCCTACTGAACGCTAGCAAATAAACAGCCAGGGATGAGCGTCCTCATCCGCCGATGTCAGCGAACACTTCGACTCCGCTCAGTTACCGGGGCGACCTAGTTTGGCGGTAGCGCTTGGGTGCCGCGCGATGCCCTCACGCTGCTGTAAGCTATAAAAAAAGACACAAATAATGTATTTTACAACACGATTTAGGCCGCAGCACTTAAAATAGTCTGGATTTACCGATACACTGCACCCGTTAGCAGGCTATGTCTGTGAGCAAGAGTAGGAGGGTTCGGCCTTCAAACTCCTGACACAATTTCAAATTAATCTCACATAGCAGCACCATTTTCAGTAAGCTTTGGGTAGAACAAGCTAGAAAGCCTGTTTATAGCGGTGCAAAATGAAAAATCCATCGTTAATCTTGTCC
>DMYK01000181.1:3081-5178 GCA_003483675.1 Microcoleaceae cyanobacterium UBA11344 | reverse complement strand
ATGAAATTCATTAATCCCAAAACAGACTACGCCTTTAAAAAAATCTTTGGCTCCGATCAAAGTCAAGATATTTTAATTAGTTTCCTAAATGCAATTGTCTATCAAGGTGAGACTTTCATCACTTCTTTAGAAATTATCGATCCTTACGCACCAGGGAGAATTTCTGGTTTAAAAACCACTTATTTTGATGTCAAAGCTCAACTCAATAATGGGGAAAATGTGTTAATTGAAATGCAGGCATTTAATGTACCTGCTTTTGGCAAAAGGATTCTTTATAATACGGCTAAAATGTATGTCAATCAACTGAAATTAGGGGAAGTTTATCCAGAATTGAGAGCAGCAATTGGTGTAGCTGTGACGGATTTTATCATGTTTAATGAACATAGTAAAGTGATTTCACAATTTACGCTGAAGGAAGAAGAGTTCCTACTAAATTATCAGTATAGTCCGTTAAAATTAGTGTTTGTGGAGTTACCCAAGTTTAATAAAACCCTGGAAGAATTGAGTAATATTACGGATAAATGGCTTTACTTTTTACGCAAAGCACCGGATTTAGAAGTGATCCCAGAATCTATGTCAATTGTACCCGAAATTGAGAAGGCTTTTACGATCGCCGATCGGGTAAACTTAAGTTTAGAGGAAATAGATGATTTGGAAAAGCGGGAACAGTTTGAACGGGAAAGAATAGGTGCGATCGAGTTGAGTAAGGCTGAAGGGATACAAATTGGTCAAATAAATCTGATTAAACGCCTATTGCAACGGCAATTAGGTGAACTCAATCAATCAATAGAAGATAGTTTATCACAGCTATCTTCAGAGCAATTATCGGCTTTGGCTGAGGCTATTTTCGACTTTTCTAGTATAGCTGATTTATCCATTTGGCTAGAAACTAATTGCCCTAATTAGACATCTCCGAAAAAGCTGGTCAAAAGCAGGCAGGATGCCTACTCTACAATAATTATTGGAGATGTCTATTGAACATGACTGAGGCGAAGCTCATCTTACAAGTTATAATGTTACATCTTCCTATACTAAGTATATGTCTTCAGATTCTATGAACAACGATCGCGCAGTTTCCAATACAGTACAAGAACATGAGATTTTTGGCGATCGCGATTGGCCATCTTGGTTAACCTCTCAACAAATCAGCCTCGCTTGTACCACCTATCAAACCAGCAGGTTGATGTTAATTGGGAGCAATCCCGAAACTAATACTATTTCTGGATATTGGCGAATCTTCGATCGCGCAATGGGGCTTTACTGCACGCCGGAACGCCTTTATCTAAGCTCAAAATATCAACTTTGGCAATTAGATAATGTGTTAGCTGCGGGAGCGCAACATCAAGGTTACGATCGCCTATATATACCGCGCATCGCCCACACCACAGGAGATATTGATATTCACGATATTGCTGTCGATAAAAATAACCAAATCATTTTTATTAGCACATTGTTTAATTGTCTAGCAACTTTGAGCGATCGCCATAGTTGCAAACCTCTCTGGAAACCGCCCTTTATCTCACAATATATTAACGAGGATCGCTGTCATCTCAACGGTTTAGCAATGGTGGATGGGGAAGCGAAATATGTCACAGCCGTGAGTCAGTCGGATGTGGTAGATGGCTGGCGCGATCGCCGAAAAAACGGCGGTATAGTTATTGATATTGAATCTAATGATATCATCGTTACAGGATTGTCGATGCCACATTCACCTCGCTGGTATCAAGATAAATTGTGGTTGCTGAATTCGGGGCGGGGAGAATTGGGATATGTGGATTTAGAGACGGGGAAATTTAACGCGATCGCATTTTGTCCGGGATATTTACGAGGACTGGCTTTTTGGCAAAATTGGGCGATTGTTGGACTTTCTAAACCGAGAGGAGATGACAAGACTTTTGGAGGTTTAGAATTAGATGAATTATTAGCCAAAAAAGATGCTGAGCCTCGCTGTGGTATGATGGTAATTGATCTTAATACAGGGGCAATTGTTCACTGGTTGCGGTTTGAAGGAATAGTCACAGAACTTTATGATGTGCAGGTGATTCCGACAGTGCAAAAGCCGATGGCTTTGGGTTTTCAAACGGAAGAAATTGCTCA
>DMYK01000181.1:1627-3064 GCA_003483675.1 Microcoleaceae cyanobacterium UBA11344 | reverse complement strand
CGCGGATTAACGCAGATGAATTTTGGTTTGGGGAACTCGGCGATCGTAATTGCTACTTGTATGGTGCGTCGCTATGAGATTTTCAAGCGGATCAAATAGATCAGTCCTGGACGCACCAACAACCTAATTCTGTCATTCTGAGGGAACCGAAGAATCTCAAACCTGATGAAAAGCGTCAAGGTTGCGTCCAGGAATATAGATGATTTATGGCGACGCACCCTACCGTATCTACAGAACTCGATCGGATACAATTCCGAATTAAACGGACATAATTAGGACTTACGCAGTCTCGCAGCTTTTCCAGAGATTTGAGATTCTTCGTTTCACTCAGAATGACAACCGATCAGGCGGACATGATATGCCCCATGCCCTATGCCCTATGCCCTATGCCCTATGCCCAATTACTCATTCTCAATTACCTGATAAACAAAACTGAGAGTTGCCCAAACATTCACATCCAAAGCAAAATAGTCAGTTGATATCCCCGCATTCATGGCCCCGGTCATGCTAGCCGCGTGCAAATCTTCCAGCACAGCCCGAGCCACCTGTAAAGGATTCAACAGCACCCGAATTGGCTGGGCATCCCTAACTTGCTGCATTCCTCCCTCCAAGGCCGCCAGAGTTCGATCGAACGGAGCCTCACTAAATATAATTTGAGTTTCCACAAGTCCGATCGGCCCGGATACCGTCGAGCCGTAAGGCCGATCCCCCGGCACGCTCAAATTTCCCCCAGGCTCGATCGCCCCTGGAGTCTCACCAACCGTATTTTTAGCATCAGGATTCAGCACTAGGAGCCTTCCTGCGCTGTCCAAGGAAAAAACCACAAAATACACCGGGCGATCGCTCTCGTTATACAACCGATACTGAATCCGGCAGCCCTGAGTCAAACTCAGCCTCTTCGATAACCTCTTTGATAACAACTCAAAACCGAGCCGATTGCTCAATTTCGCCGCTCAGTGGTTCCAGCGGCTCAGCCTCCGCAGCCCTCACCGACGAGCGCTCTTGCCACCACGCGGGATTGTGGATCGAGAGTTGCCAGCACCGCCCGCACTTTCAGCCGCGAAGAGCCCACCTTCGCAGTCAGCCGCAACAACTTTGCAGCCAAAAGCGTTTTCAACTGCGGAGTCAATCGCTGCACCGCCACCTTGACTGCTTCTCCCCGATCGCCCTCAGTATTTGGAATTAACGTTTGTCCCAAAGAAAACAAACCGTAGCGACTTGGATAAAAAGCAGGCTCCTGAGCCGAGGCAATTTGGGCTACAGTAGTGGACGGCACTCGGCCAAACCGACAGTCAGCCGATTGTTCCCCCGCTACCGCTGAAACTTGGGGAACAGTCGCGAAGGCGCTGGTAGCGTCTACCCGCTCGATGCGTTCCAAGTCAGAGTCCAAAGCTACTATCAAGCTGATATTTCGCGGCAATACCCGAATCGCTTCTG
>DMYK01000181.1:0-1428 GCA_003483675.1 Microcoleaceae cyanobacterium UBA11344 | reverse complement strand
GCAGGGGAATTCCACAGAGAACCTGCAAAACTCACAGGTAAATCGTCATTAGATACTTTCAAATCGCTGTGCATCTCCGGTTGCTGGGCTAAGCCCATTTTTTGCTCTACCGCACCGGCGGCGCGACTCAAAATGACTTGCCAACTGCTAGCAGGAGTTGCCCACCACAGAGTTTGGGTGAGGGCGTAGGTGAACAAACCGGCGGTAAACCCGCTCCACGCTTGTTCGGCGGCGACTTGATCGGGGGCGGCGGCCGCAAGTACGATCGCGCCCCCAGGATGGTTATTTATGCGGGATTGGATCTGTTCTCTAAAAGCTAATTCTGCGAGGCTTGACTGCCCGATGAAGGGGCGGGGGCGGGTGCGAATGCGAAAGTTGCCCTTTTTGTCAGAACCCGGATAGATGTAGCTGGTATCGAGGATAGCGATCGCACTTTCCGTCGCGAGCGATCGCAGTAGGTGCAGCAATGTTGACTCTAAAATATCGTTGACCGTGCGATCGGCTTTTGACAGCAAAACATCATCTGCCGGCACCAAACTATTGTGCATGACTTCGGGAGAATCGCCCAAACTGACTCGGCTACCGCAGCCGCTGAAGTGAAAAACTACCGCATCTCCGGGTTTTGCTTGTTGAGTCAAGTGAGTCACAAAAGCCGTCTCGATGTTTTCCCTAGTAGCTTGAGCATCAGTTAAAGTCAGAATGTCCGAGGGTTGAAACCCAAAGCGATATATCAGTAATTCCCGCTGCAATTCCACATCTGTGACGCAGCCGTGGAGGGGCGAGTCGGGATATCGATCGACCCCCACCAACAGGGCTAATTTGCGCGCTGTCGGCTGGGCTAGGGCGTTTTGGTAGCGATCTCCCAACCGCTCCCACCCAGCCTCGCTGATTCCCAGCGCTGCCAGCACCCAGCCAGCTTGCTGTAAAAATTCTCGCCGCTTGAGTCCCATTTGTGATTCCTGACCGTCCCGTTATGAGCTTATATTTTCATCAGAATGTCGAGGCTTAACCGCTGCAAACAGCCAACTTCGACTTTTAAATTTCATAACTGAAAATATTCATAGCCTTAGCCAATTCAGCAGCGACTTCCGGGCGAGAAAACTGCGGAGGCGGCAATTTTCCCGCACGCAGCATTTCCCGCACTTTTGTTCCCGACAAATGCACCCGTTGTTCGGGAGTGCTGGGACTTGTTTTGGTTGTAGCCATTTGTTCCGTCAGCGTACAATAAAAAGCGTGCTCGAATTTCATCGGCACAATTCCCAATTCTGAGGGCTCAAATTCATCAAAAATGTATTGAGCATCGTAAGTACCGTAGTAATCGCCAACTCCAGCATGATCGCGCCCGACAATAAAGTGAGTGCAGCCGTAGTTTTTGCGAATTAAAGCGTGAAAAATTGCTTCCCGTGGCCCCGCGTAGCGCATCGCGGC
>DMYK01000377.1 GCA_003483675.1 Microcoleaceae cyanobacterium UBA11344 | reverse complement strand
GTCATAGATTTGACTAATTTGATTGTTACAGGTGAAATCGTAAAATGCGATCGCCCATTTAGTCTTTTTGATCCAAGTCTTCGGTTTTTGGAGTCTCTGAAGTTGAGGGGAATTCTAATCTGATGTTGATGTCTATTGTTAGTGTATTTTGATTTTCAAAACCCAGATCAACTATTTTTACTAAAGCATCGATCGGTAAAGAACTACTTAATTTAGCTTTCACAGACGACTGAGTTTTATATCCGGCTTGCTGTAGCCGATCGCAAATATTGCGCCAATTTCCTACAGGTTCGTTAGGTACATCTGCGAGTTTTTCACATATTGGTATAAAGTTTTACATAGATCAACCTCTGCACTTTTGGAAGTCTGAAGGAGTTGGCGGGCGATTTCAGCGGGACTGCAACCGGAAAGCAAGCCTCGGAGGTAGAGTTTTTCGGTTTCTGTGAGTCCCGGGCGCGATCGGGGTGAGATTTGCCGTTTAGCTTCTGCAAAAGCTTGGTAGAGCCTTTCTAAGTCCCAGTTTTTCGCGGCTTCGGCAAATAAGTCTTCCTTTGGTGCCATTTTCCGGTGTGTTGAGATATGACTAACGATAGCATAACCGAAATTGCTAGCCTTTGTTAGTTGCTTGTTAGCTCTAGCTGGTGTAGTATTTTACCAACGACTAAATCTATCAGTGTAAATACTTAGATAAACGGGGAGGCGCGATCGCGATCGTTGTTCAAATTTTCCCTATTTAGTTATCTCCCGTTAGACAAACAGTTAAGTTTTGACCCTTACAAGAGGTATTCCAATGGCTAAAGGTGATGAAATAGCGAAAGCAGCAGGTTCCGCTGCTGCGGGTGCTGCTGCGGGTGCTGGTGTGGTAGCTGCCACCGGTTTGACAGCGGTTGGTGCAGTTGGCGGAGGCGCTGGTATTGGTGCTGCTGCTGGCCCTGTTGGTGCAGCAGTAGGTGCGTTAGCAGGTTTGGCATTTTTTGGTAAGCGCAAAATATCTATCAATTTTAACCGCGAATTTCTAGCTCTAACTTAGCCCGTCCCTCAACTAAAAAGTGTCAATTTATGTCTTCTCAAGAATTTCAAGCAGCATACAATAGCATTTACAGTACAGGCACTTTCCTCTTACAATATCTCAAAGAATTCCGAGATGGACTCCGCACTCAGGGAGATGAAAGTCAAGGGCTACAAAGCATTGAAAATGAAATCAACAAAGCTTTAAAGGCTTTGCAAGATCAGAAGTATCAAGTAGCCGTCATAGCAGCAATGAAAGCTGGCAAAAGCACCTTCTTAAATTCTATCATCGGTGCTGACGTTCTGGCGAGTGAAACGGCCGCCTGTACTATCTGCCGCACAGATGTCCGACACATTAAACCGGGCAAAACTCCTAGACTTTTAGAGTATCGAGAAGGACAAAGAAAACCAGTCATTCTTGTTGAGGGTGACGCTGGCGAAATTCAGCAAAAATTCCTGCTGCGTACCCGTGAAATCCGAGAACAAGGCAATCCTGACAACACTACACGTTTTGAGATAGAGCATCCGATTGAAGCAATTAGCGAATTATCTTCTCTCACAGGCTTTACCCTAGTTGATACTCCCGGCCCTAATGAGTGGGAGTCTGCAAACTTCAACATTAATGCACTGAAGCAAACAGCACTAGAAGCACTGCGAAACTGCAATGCAATTCTGTTTGTTTTAAACTACGCTTCCTACAAAGATAATGCGGTTGCCGATTTGTTTAAAGATGTTGTCGAAAATCGCAAAGACTTTATAGCGGAAAACACAGGTAAAATTTATTTTATCCTGAACAAAATTGACCAGAAGACAGAGAAAGACAAAGAAATTGCTGATGTCATCAAGGATTTAGAACGAGAGTTAACTGGCTTTGGCTTTCGCAATCCAGTTATTTACCCTGCTAGTTCTCGACAAGGACTTTTAGCGAAACTGATTCAGCAACAAAAGGCAACTGACAGCGAAATCAAAGACTTTAAAAAATTCTTTAGTGCTAGGTATGCTACTGAAGATGAGGAAGGAAACCAGATTATTCCTGCACCTCGGAAAATTGCACCGCAAGCACTAGCAGATAGCGGTATCCTGAACATTCAAGAAACAGTGATTCAAAGGATTACTCAAAATTCTGGCTGGAATTTATTGAGTGAGGTGGTGGCCGAAATCGATCAAGCTGCTAAGGCAATTGAGGATACTCTGAATACAGATATCAGGGGTTGGGAAATGGGGATTGAAGCCCTCAAACAAAAAGTTGAAGAGTACAGGAAACGCTCAGAGAATGCGATGTACAAAGTTGAGTTAGTCAAAAAAACTGTCGAGCAAGAAAAACAAATACTAATCCAAGGATTTAGTCAAGGAATTAACACATTTGCGGATCAGGCTAAAGCTCAGATAGGCAGTGAGATTCATAAGATTGCCGAATCTCGTCGATCCGCTAAATCTCCTAAGTCAAAAGAAAATCTCTCGTTGCCCCAATCAGTAGAATTTAAGACTAACAATGGGGGTTTTGGACAAATAGTGGGAGAAATTGGAGAAAGACTGTTAGGATTGATACCTTCTTTCGGTCCAGTATTAGGAAAAGCATTCAAAGTCACTACGTCTTTGTTGGATGGACTGAGTGAGGCTATTCCAGAAACTTTCAATACCTCTGTTTCTGAACAAATTGTTGATAATGAAGAGTTTGATCCGTACATTATTCGGTGTAAAACTAAGGCTGAAGCTGAAAAAATAATTAAAACAATTAATAAGTTTTGTCCGCCATATATTCAAAGTTGGTGGATAGATACTCAGGATGAATTAGTTCGAGAGGGGACGAATATTCGAGAAAAATTGGCACTAATAATTCAGGAAGATATCCAAGAAATATCAGATGAACTATCTAATTATCTGGGCGATACTTTAGAAGTTAAACTGAACATCAACTCGATTCAGTTTCCAAGTTTTGATTTTCCCGGAATTGATGCACGAATTAAAGATGTACAAGTGGCAGTGGTAGAAATAGAAAGGAAAAAAGGTAAAAAAAGTCGTTGTTGTGACTCCGATCAAGTCTATTATACTGATGAACGTGTTACCAAAAATCGCGATTTCTTTGAAGTTAATTTACGACAAACATTAGGGTCGATCAATCTAAAAATAGATCAGCAAACTTTTAGAAACAGAGATTTGTTAGAACGAGTTATTAACGAACAGGTTTCTGCTGATTTCAGAAGTGCCGAAAAGCAAATCAATGATTACATTAAAAGGTTTCAAAATGACTTCGATCGCGTCTTGAAGGAACGAAAAACGAAAGAATCTGAAGCACCAAAAATTCTGGCAAAGCTTGAGGCTAAAAAAAATAAACTGAAGGAATATCTCAGTGAATTGAATTCTATTCGTCAATCTCTCGATAGTTGGAAGCCAGTTAAGTAAAGTTAGAGAAAGTACGATCGCCCTTTTTTCCCGAAATCACAAAAAGAGCGATCGCCTTTCCCATGCCCAATCCCAAAGTGCGATCGCTCCTTTCCATCCAGCTATCCCAAAAGCGATCGCCCCTCTCTCCCAAATAACAAAAAGCGCGATCGCCCTCCCCATTACTTTACTTCTATCCTACAATTTAGCTAACCTCTACTAGAGACCTAACAGTTAAAATTTCATCGTTTCTTAAGGGGTAAATTGCAGAAATAGGAACGATGACAACGGCAATTGATTCCCCAGTAGCACTGAAGATTTCTAGCACGCTACCTTGTTCGCCGTTGCTGGGATGGGGGACATAATCAATGAGGGTGGCTACATCGCCTTTTTTGAGATGATGTTCGGGAAAATCGCAATTTAATGAAACACGCTGGTAGAGGTCAAACATTTGTTGATTTCTCCTTTTTAGGTTTAAGGGTGATAAACTGGAATTTGCCGTCTATTTTACGGTTGAGCCAAATTGTAATTACTGATAAGTTTCTCTTGTTAATGCCGATTAACTCTCCTTCTACACGATAGAAAATTCCATATTCGTTAGTGGTGTCTTCTACGGCTTCTACTGCATCAGCTAATTGACGCAAGGCTGATATTAACTGTTCGGGGTTATCTTGGGTAAATCCGGCTTGTGCGAGAAATTTTGATTTGTCATCCTGTTCTCTAAGAACGAGCAAGTAGCTAGTTATTTTAGAATCTGCAATGGCATCAGGGGGAATTTTCATACTACAATCTTTTTCATCGCTTTTCAAGTATTAAGCTTATTTTATTTGGAAATGTGCTGGGAGCGCTCTTTTTTATTAGGGGCGATCTTCTTTTTCCCAAGCCCGATCGCGCCTCTCCCACCCCCAATCACCAAAAGCGTCTCTCTTATCCGAAATCAGAAAAAGCCCGATACGGCCCCTCTCAAGAGCCAAAAGCGCGATCACTCCTAAAAACTCAACGACTTACCAATAACATTAGCCAAACTTTAATTGATATTTGCTATAATAGCCTTAACAAATAACTGAATNNTGTATGAAAATTAGAGCAATCATTCATCCAGCAGAAGAAGGTGGCTATTGGGCAGAAGTTCCCGCACTTCCTGGGTGCATCACCGAAGGAGACACCATCGAAGAAGTGATGATTAATTTAAAAGATGCTATTCAAGGTTGGCTCGAAGTTGCTAATAGTTGTGAAGCCATTGCTTCCACAGATAAAATTGTGGAGATTGCGGTATGAAATCTATTTCTGGCAAACAACTTTGCAAAATAGTAGAGCAGAAAGGTTGGGTTTTGAAAAGAATTACTGGCAGTCATCATATCTATGAAAACCCAGAATTAGAGCAAATTTTGTCAATTCCTGTTCACCGCAATCAAGATTTGAAAGTGGGAACCTTGAGAGCCTTAATGAAAATAGCCCAGCTATCTGAGGAAGATTTACTCTGATAGGGTGCGTGTACTCTACTTTCAGTGAGGGAAAAGACATGAAAATTCGAGAATCTCAAGGTAAGAGCGTATGGAACAATTCTGAGGGCTGGTGCTGCGAACCTCTTGACCCCATACCACCCGGTCATATTGCCCTAGCCGTTGAAGCGATCGATCTTAATCTTGTAGACTGGGATATCGAAGAAATTGGCGAAAAAGCAGGTTTTGATATTCAGTACAAATACACGGGAGTCAATGACCCGAAAGATGAATCTTTAGCTTGCGTAAGTCAGTTTGTCGGCATCTATGAAAACTTCTCAAAGCTCGATCGCGATTTGTCAGTTTTGATTGCAGCCGGCATCCCCAGTCATTTATTCAAAATAGTGACTGACAACGATGACATCGATTTGAAGCCTGTAACGCAATACCTCAAAGCAGTCTCATAATGCCTTGAGTGTAGCGCAATTGTTTCTTTTTCCCAAAGGGCGATCGCCCTTATTGTCCGAAAGTGCGATCGCTCTTATTTAAATAATGTTAATATCGAAGCATGGATAGTGTGTACAGACTGCAAGGCGTTGAGTTTGAATGGGACACAAACAAATTCCTGAGCAACCTAGAAAAGCATGGCGTTAGCTTTGAAGAAGCCGCAGAAGTCTTCTTCGATCCATTCTATCAAGAGGGAGATGCAACTGCCAATGACGAACAGCGTAACTTTATCCTCGGTTACTCCCACACTCAACGCCTATTACTGGTTGTTTATGTAGAACGCAGCTTGCGAATACGCATCATTTCTTCCCGTCCTGCTACCCGCACAGAAAGGAAATTATATGAACAATTCTGAAGAACAAATAAAATTGCAATTGCGACCTCGTACAGCGGAAACAGTCTCGCTAAACATCCCCATAGATACTTTAGCATCACTTGAGAAAATAGCCGCCAATCGAGATATGTCTGTAGAAGCATTGCTTAAGTTTTATATAGGGCAATGTTTACGGGAAGACTTAGCGAAAGTCTTTTCAGAACGCTTGCTGGACAAAACTGCTCAAGTTCTCGCGAAACACCTTAAGTCAGCAGACGAAATCTCAACTATTCTTCGAGAAATTCAAGCTGAAACTGCACGTTAAATTATGGGCAATTTCAGTACACAGCTAAAAGTAAGCGCCGTAGCTATCCCGATCATGAATCGCCCTTTCATTCCAAAAGTGCGCCCCTATCCCATCCTAAATCTCACGCGGGCGAGATCCCTTTCATTCCAAAAGCGCGCCCCTATCCCATCCTAAATCTCACGCGAGCGAGATCCCTTTCATTCCAAAAGTGCGATCGACCTTATCGAACTTTTATTCCGCTCACATTACTAAGCAACTGCAAGTTCATATTGCAGAACTAAAATTTCATCTGCTTTCAAAATAGCCATAGCATATTCAATCCCTTGACTATCATAAAACTCCACTAAATACTGACATTCCTTTCCCGTATCATACACTTCGACAATAGTTCCCACAAGTCCTACTGGCAAACTAGAAACAGATTCGTATTCCGGTTCTACTAGAGTTAATCGCGTATTTGAAACCGGATTGAGAATCGCCACAGAATCCAAAAGTCTAAAGTTTTTTATCATGGTTTAAGAAAGCTGAAATCAAACGAGGGTTAGAATTAGTC
>DMYK01000401.1 GCA_003483675.1 Microcoleaceae cyanobacterium UBA11344 | reverse complement strand
TATGAACCAGATTAAAAAATGTCTGCGGGGTCGGCTGCTTGCAGTTTGCGAGTGGCAATAGTTCCCGAAATACCGCACATAATTAGAGTCAAAGTTAACACGACAATTGCTCGCATTAGTGTCATGTATATGGGCAGATTTGTTGCTTTACGAGTTAAAGAATAGAGACCCAAAGAGACTCCCACTCCAGGCATAAAACCGAGAATTGACAAAATTAAAGCTTCTTCAAAAACGATGCCGAGCAAGTAAATATTGCGGTAGCCCATTGCTTTAAAAGTAGCGTATTCTGCCATGTGGTCGCTGACATCGGTTGAAAGGACTTGGTAAACGATAATGACTCCTACTACGAAACCCATCGCTACGCCTAAGTTAAACACAAAGCCGACCGCAGTATTAGTAGCCCAATAATTTTTCTCGAACTCGATAAATTCTTGTTTGGTCAGAACCTTGACATCCGGCGGCAAATATGATTTTAAAACTTGTTGAACTTGTACAGGATCGGCACCAGCTTGCAATTGAATCAATCCGGCATTAACACTCCCGGCATTTTGTTTAGGAAACAAGCGCAGGTAATTTTGATCGCTGGTGATTAAAGCTCCATCGGCAGCAAAAGATGCTCCAATGCTAAATAAGCCGCCGATCGTAATCGTGCGTCGATCGATCTCAGTTTTAACAGATTTTCCCTGATTGATTTGCGCGATCGATCTTTGATAATCTCCCCTTGCAGCTCGGTCAAATAACACAGTATCGGGCAATTTAATCGCGCTCAAATTTTGGTTAACTTCTGGTAGATCAAACGCCGGGTGATCGGGATTAAAACCCAGCACCATAATAGACGTTTCGCGGCGAGTTTCGGGAACTTTCCAGTTAGCAAGTTTGACATAAAGCGGCTCGGCAGATTTCACGCCCGGTACATTCAGAGCCTGATACAATCGCCGCCGTGGAAAGGAAGACAAATTGAGCAAATTCCGGCCTTGAGGACTGATTAAAACCAAGTCGGCTTGCAAAGTTTGGTGCAGGCGCGTATTGCTGGTGTAAAGCGCATTTTGGAAGCCCAACTGCATGAACATCAAAATATCAGCAAAAGCAATTCCCGCTATTGCGACAAGCATTCGCCCTTTGTCGTGACTAAGTTGCAGCCATCCGAGAGGAGTTCTGTTTCTTAACTGTTGTAATGGTTTGATAAGTCCAAGCATAGGATTTTGGATTTTAGATTTTAGATTTTAGATTGTGGATTGAAGACAGCAATCTGAGGTTTGAAAAATTCTTAATCTCTAATTAAATCAGAATGATTCATCTCTCCATTCTCTTCCTCTGCGTCCTCTGCGCTCTCTGTGGTTAAAAACTTCTTAATCCTTAACTTCCGCCGATCGCCACCTTGACTTGCAAATTAGTCAATCCCGCGACTTTCCGACTAGAAACAGCATCCAAACGCACCTTCACCTCCACAACTCGAGCATCAATATTCGCAGAAGGATCAGTATTAACAATGTTTTGCCGCAGCACTTGTAAGCCGATATGTTCGACATTTCCCAGCAATTCCCCCTGGAAAGAATCGCTAGTAATTTTAGCCGGCTGTCCAAGGCGTACCTTGTCCACATCACTTTGGTAAATTTCAGCAACAGCCAACATCTCGCGAGTTTGTCCCAGTTCAATAATGCCATCATTCCCCACCCGTTCCCCCGGATATGTGTGAATTTTCAGAACTTGCGCGTCTCTCGGTGCGCGGATGTATGCTAAATCCAGATTGGCTTTGGCTTGTTTGGCGGCGGCTTGGGCGGAACCGACTTCGGCGCTGGCGGCTTCCACATCAACGGGGCGCACTTCGGCTATGCGATCGAGATTTGCTGCGGCTTCATTAATCTGCTGTTGTCGAGATTCCTGAATTTGACTAAGTTTGGCTTGGGCTTCATTAATTTGTTGTTGGCGAGATTGCTGAATTTGATTCAGTTTGGCTTGAGCTTCATTAATCTGTTGTTGGCGAGATTGCTGAATTTGATTGAGTTTTGCCTTTCCTTCGTTGAGTTGTTGTTGGGCTGTTTCTGCGGCTAGTTTTTTGCTGTCGCTAGTTGAAGCAGAGATTGCTCCTTCTTGATACAGTTGCGAGTAGCGCTGATCCTCGCTGATAGCGTTGCGAAGTTCAGCTTCTAGACGAGCAATTGCGGCTTTTTGGGTTTGAATTTCCCCAAGCTGTTCCGCCCTGATGCGCGCAATGGTGGCTTGTTGCGCTGTGATTTCGGTGCTGCGATCGACAGATAAGCGAGCAACGATCGCCTGTTGCGCTGCGATTTCGTTGCTGCGATCGGCTTCTAAACGGCCAATGGTGGCTTTCTGGGCTTGAATTTCGCCGTTTTTGGCTCCAGCTTTAACTTTGGCTAGATTTGCCTGGGCGACGCGCACTTGTTCTTGAGCTTGGTCGAAGGCGGCCGAGAGGCGATCGCGGTTGTCGAGAATTGCGATCACTTGGCCTGTGTTTACCCGATCTCCTTCTTTCACCAAAAGTCGATCGATCCGGCTTCCTTCGGCGGAACCGGAGGCCGATACTTTGATGACTTCTCCCTTGGGTTCCAGTCGCCCCAAGGCTGTCACTGTGGTTAATTGCGATGCTGCGACGGCGGCGGCGGCGGTTGCTGCATTGGGATCGGGAATGTGCGATCGCCACACCGCGTAGCCTGTAGTTCCTCCGGCTGCCAGGGTTGCTACTGCTGCCACAACTAGGAGTTGCTTAACTAAGGATGGATTGGAGGAAAAGCCTTCTGCTGTCGAGGGATGTACCATAACGCGCACCTCTTATTTTAGGAGTAAAAACTAAACGGTTTAGTTCTGATACATTAAAACTAAACGGTTTAGTATAATAATGTCAAGACCCCAACCAAAAATTACCGAAACAAGCAATGACAAGGACAAAACCGATGGAACCAGACGCAGCCACAGCAGGTGACAAGAGCGAGCAAATTCTCCAAGGTGCGATGCAAGAATTTTTGACCCACGGCTATGCGGGCACGAGTATGGACAAGGTGGCGAAGACGGGGGGAGTTTCCAAAGCTACGGTTTACAGCTATTTTCAAGATAAAGAGGGATTGTTTGTGGCCTTGATTCAACGGCTAGCGGCAGAAAAATTAGTGTATTTTCCGGTGCCTGAAACCGAACCGGCGATCGCCCTGCGATTCATTGCTACCACTTTACTAGATCAAGCCACTCAGGAACCTCATTTTCTCACCTTCGTGAGGTTATTGATTGCCGAATCAGGGCGTTTTCCCCAGCTAGCCCAGATATTTGTGAAAAACTTAGTAAAACCGGGGATTGAGCGACTCACTCAATATTTGGTATCTCGCCCGGAGTTAAAATTATCCGATCCAGAAGCAACGGCGCGGATTTTTATTGGCTCTTTGATACATTTCCAGTTAACGCAGGAGCTGATGCACGGCAAAGAAATTATACCAATGGAGCGCGATCGACTGATCGAGGGCTTGATGCACTTGATTTTACCTTCAGAGTCAAATTCTTAGAACTTTAGATCCCCGACTTCTTCAAAAAGTCGGGGATCTGAGTTTTCTGTTTTTTATTAGCTAATCAAACAGCTTTTATTCAGAGATTTTCCCTAACCTTTCCCTCAATTCATCAGCCGATAACTGTGGCAGTTGTTCAACAAACAGTGTCAATTCTGCGATCGGCAATGCCAATAAATTAGTCATAGCCTGGGACCGAAGCTCCTCCAAGTTAGTAACGGACATTTTCCAGACACTTTCAGCTAACAACTTCACCGCTTGTTCCCGCCCAGATTCATCCACAGTTAGCATGGATATTGCCAGCAACAAAACGGTAAATTCCGCCGCAAGCAACTTGGATATTGGAGATAGAAAAGCAGTCATTTTCGGGCTTAATTCTCCAAAGCGAACTCGCAGAAAATTTTCTAAGATTAACCGCTGTTGTTCTTGTCTGCCTCGTTCTAGTCCCTGTTCTAGTCCCTGTTCTAGTCCTCGTTCTAGCCCTTGTTCTAGTCCTTGTTCTAGCCCTTGTTCTAGTCCTTCTTCTCTAGCTTGTCGCTGTGCAGCTTGTATTTGTTCTCGAAAAAGTGGTGCGATCGCCATAATTAACTCCCGCTCTTCTGGCTCAATTTCCTGTGGGGTATCGGCTACTAAATGTGACTGTAGGCGATACAACAATTCTAGCGCAATCATCCGCAACGGATCATCCGTTGCTAAAGCGCTCAATTGGGCGATCGCCCTTTGCTGCACTCCCCCTTTGCCCAAAATCCTCAACCACAGGGTTTCTGGAGTTTCTGGCAATTGGTGAATCGCGACGATCGCAGTTCGCAAAGATTCCCCCAAAAAATAAATTCCCTGCATCCAATCTTAGGTGAAAAAAGTTCTGGTTATTCTGTACTACAAACTTTTATGGATTTCTCTGGGATAGCGCGCCAGACAGGGATTTCCCATGCAAACAAAGCTAGCTGGCATATTTTTAAAGACACTGCTACGAGCTCCAATTAAAGTGTTAGCACCGATTTCCACACCAGGGCCAATGAAACAATCGGCCGCAATCCAAACGCCATTATTAATGATAACAGATGCTGTGATTAAGCCAAAGGCTGGGTCTTGAGAGTCGTGAGTGCCGGTGCAGAGGTAACTTTTTTGAGAAATTACACAATGTTTGCCGATCGCAATTCGATCCAAACTATACAAAACCACATCATCTCCGATCCAACTAAAATCGCCGATTTCAATTTTCCAAGGATAGGTAAAACGAGCCGTAGGGCGAATAATCACACCAAAACCTATTTTTGCTCCAAATAGGCGCAACAGCCACCTTCTGATGCCATTAACAGGGTGTGGAGTTAACGGAAAAGCGATCGCCTGCACCAACCACCAAAGCAAAATTAGCCAACCAGGTCTTCCCCGATCGAACTTTGATTGATCGTAGCGGCGCAAATCAACCAAAGATTCATCTGCGATAATATTTGATTGATTTTGGCTAATCGGAGTACAATTTATCTCAGTATTCGCAGCATTTGCGATCTGATTTTGCGTTTCCGGGTCAGGATTTGGCATATGATAAGTCATGGAACCTAAAATATTAATTCATGTAGGGTGCGCACTGCGCACCTTACTTATGTAGGGTGCGCACTAATTCATGTAGGGTGCGCACTAATTCATGTAGGGGGCGCACTGCGCACCTACTTATGTAGGGTGTGCACTAATTCATGTAGGGTG
>DMYK01000400.1:1297-3065 GCA_003483675.1 Microcoleaceae cyanobacterium UBA11344 | reverse complement strand
AAGGCAAAAGTAAGGTTTTTCATGGCAGATCAATTAATTCGCGCTACAGCAGCAGACGGCGGAATTCGCGCTGTAGCCGTCATTACTACCCGCCTGACTGAAGAAGCAAGACGGCGACATAAGCTCTCCTACGTGGCCACAGCAGCCCTGGGCCGCACGATGTCTGCGGGACTGTTACTAGCCTCTAGCATGAAGCAGCCCGAATCGAGAGTCAATATTCGGATCAGGGGAGATGGGCCCCTGGGCGGATTGCTGATAGATGCGGGGCTGGATGGAACGGTTCGGGGTTATGTGGAGAATCCAGAGGTGGAACTACCGCCCAATGCTAAAGGCAAACTTGATGTCGGTGGAGCCATAGGTGATGGCTATTTGTATGTGGTGCGGGATGTTGGATACGGCTACCCTTACTCAAGTACGGTAGAATTGGTTTCCGGCGAAATTGGTGAGGATCTGACTCACTACTTGGCAACTTCCGAGCAGACGCCTTCAGCTTTGGTTTTGGGGGTGTTTGTCGGGGCCGATGGGGTGCAAGCGTCCGGGGGTGTGCTGCTGCAAATTCTGCCGAAGGCTGCGAGGGATGAAGAACTGGTTGAAACCTTAGAATCTAGAGTAGCAGAGCTGTCTGGCTTTACGCCTCTGATGCGATCAGGCAAAACTTTGCACGAGATTCTCGAACAGTTACTGGGAGATATGGGGCTGGAAATTTTCCCGGAAACTCAAATGGTGCGCTTTCAGTGTGGTTGTTCGTTCGATCGAGTAATGGTCGCTTTAAAAATGTTGGGCGAGGTGGAACTCCAAGACATGATTGAAAAAGATGATGGGGCTGAGGCTACTTGCCATTTCTGCAACGAGGTTTACAAGGCTAGCAGCGATCAACTTGCTGAATTGATTGGCGATTTGCGATCGAACTCCGGCTCTTAAGATGATAATGAAGACGATCGCAAAATGTTGACTCTTCGCGTTGCTCTGCCTAGTGTGAAGCAGTCGGTTACGGTTAGGTTCTATAGTGCCATAGGATAGGAGCTATTGACTTTATTGCGTTTTCATTCTTCCTTCTTCGTTGTTCCTTCTTCCTTCTTCCTTCTGCTATATGAGTCAAGATCGAAAAACACCTGACCATTGGTCTGCATCTGAATCATTGGAGCCAAAAAAGGATACTTCATCGCTGGCGTATCTTCGGGGACGGAAAAACCGCGCTGAGCGGCTTAGAGAACTCCGGGAGCTGGTTACTTCGGGGAAGCAGCCGGGAGGGGATCGGGCTTCTGCGCCTTGTTCGTCTGGGGAATTCTCGGAGTCGCCGGAAGAAGACAATCCGTTTTGGCTGCGCTGGTTGAAGAAATGGCAGTTTTGGCTGGCGGTGTGTTTTATGCTGTCGGTGGGTTTGGGGTTTATGGCTATTGCGTCTTTGCTCAACCTGTCTTCGCAGTCGAATTGCTCGAAGATGTTTTGGCCGACGGCTTCGGCTAACGATCGCTTTTTTTGCGCTCTAGAAGCGGCTAACAAACGGACGGCGGATGATTTGCTATCTGCGATCGAATTAGTGAATGCTTTGCCGCAGGATCACCCGATGCGGCCGAGAATTAACGGTCAAATCGAGGGGTGGACTCAGGATATTCTCAGGCTGGGAAATGTTAGTTTTCAAGAGGGAAAGCTCCAGGAGGCGATCGCGATCGCTCGCAAAGTTCCTGAAAATGTTCCCGCTTACCCGATGGTGGAAAAGCAGATTGAAAAGTGGCAGTCGAGTTGGAACGATGCAGAGAAAATTTAC
>DMYK01000400.1:0-1263 GCA_003483675.1 Microcoleaceae cyanobacterium UBA11344 | reverse complement strand
TTGGATACGGGCAATACTTTCTGGGAATCGACTAAGTACGAGGAACTGACTAAGGCAATTCAGGCGACTAAGGCTGAGGGCAATAAGTTGGTGAAAGCCCGGAATAAAGCGGAGGGTGGAGGGCTAGACAATCTGGTGACGGGGATTAAGCTGGCTCAGGGAATTGACCAAAAGAGTTATTTGTATCAAGCTGCAAATAAGCTGATCGGGGAGTTGAGTAAGAAAATTTTGGATATTGCTCAAAAGCGCTTGGAAGCAGGTGATTGGCAGCAGGCGATCGCGATCGCGAACCAGATTCCCGACGCTGGAAATTTACAGGAACAAGTTAAAGATTTTAATGAGTTGGCTAATGCTACTGGTCAAGCTTTGAGTGGCAATGTTGAGGGTTTATCTAAGGCAGTCGCGATCGCTCAAAATTTGAATTCTGACCGCCCTTTCTATAAAAAAGCTCAAGATTTAGTCAGCCGCTGGGAGCAGGAAATTGCTGATCTGAAAACTTTGGATTTGGCATCTCGATTGGCTGCACCGGGAGGGGTCAACGATTTGAGGGCTGCGATCGCCCAATTGCAAACAGTGCCAGAAGCAAATCCTCGCTCTGGGGAAGCACGCGCCCAAATTAGTCGCTTGAGCCGTCAAATCGAGCTGCAAGAAGACAGTCCGTTTTTGCAGAAAGCTAACGAATTGGCGAATACGGGCGATCCGAATGCTCTGGAGGCTGCCGTGGCTCAAGCCTCTAGGATCGGTCAAGGCAGGGCTCTTTATGGGGAAGCTCAGACCAAAATTCAAGCTTGGATTGACAGAAGACAGCGACTTCAAGACCAGCCGTTTTTGGACAGAGCCCAGCAGCTAGCTGCTAGTGGCAATTTGACGGAGGCCATTGAGATGGCCAGGCGGATTCGATCGGGAAGGGTGCTGTACGAGCAGGCTCGATCGAGCATTCGGATTTGGGATGTTCAATCTCAAAGCGAGCAAGGTTTGCAGAGTGCTCGTCAGGTGGCTGAAGCTGGAACTGCTGAGGCTTTGGAAATGGCGATTTCTCTGGCTCGTCAGGTGCCGGATGGGAGTTCTCTGCGATCGCAAGCTACTGAGGCGATTGAGGAGTGGAGTCAGCGGATTTTGGCGATTGGTATGGAACAGTCGTCGTCGGATTTGGCTGGGGCGATCGCGATTTTGAAGAAGATTCCTGCGGGCACTCGGTCTTTTCAGGAGGCGCGATCGCAAATCCAAGTTTGGGAGCAGTCGCTGAATCCTCCGGCTGCTGAA
>DMYK01000215.1:3475-4014 GCA_003483675.1 Microcoleaceae cyanobacterium UBA11344 | reverse complement strand
GTCCCAACAATTGCCGGAAAACTTTTGGTGGATACCAAACCCAAAGCAGTGTCTTTGAAGTATTCCTGGCGCTGCGATTGGGATTCGCTACCACGATTATTTGTTTGTCCGTTCATCTTCTATCACCCTTAGAAACTTCCAAAAATAGCAATTTGTCTATACTTTTAGTTGGTCAAATGAGAAGAATGATTGCATGAGCTGAAAGATACATATTTCTGCTACAAGCCATTGGAAATTGCTAGGCGACTAATAATATGAGATTACCTATTTATATTCGATCTTTCTGCCCTTAGCATAGCTGCTTTTTGCCAAAAAAACGACTACTCCGAACCCCCAGAGAAAGTTTGACCGTTTTCGGGCGGTCCGTTCAAAGATTGTCGGTGGGGAAACAGCGTCCCCAGCAGCCGATTGATGTGGGCTTGTCCGTACAAAATCGTTGGCATTTCTCCGGGTTGAGGAGCTTGCTCTGTGGCCGTTGATTCTGGCGATGAGGCTGTCTCCGGTTGCGTTTGAGGCTTTGTGCGATCGGCGACTGGTGG
>DMYK01000215.1:3001-3407 GCA_003483675.1 Microcoleaceae cyanobacterium UBA11344 | reverse complement strand
ATCAAAGAACCTGCTGGCAAAATTTGCATTTTGTCAATACAAGGATTAATTATCGTCGATGCCGCGCCGATACAGGCATTTGCGCCGATCGCACCGGAACCGACTATCAACACCCCAGCACCTAGAATCACACCCGCTCCCACTTCCAGAGTACCTTGACGGGCATGAAGGATTACTCCCATACCGATACAGGCACCTGGGGCGATCGAGATTCGGCTATCAGGATCTGCTCGTAGGATCACTCCAGGGGCGATCGCAGCACCCTCATGCACCACCACATCGCCACTGATACAAACCTGAGAATTGCTACTTAATTGCAGTGGCGATAAATGCATTCAACTTAACCATTTTAGATTTAGGATTTAGGTTTAACACCGATATTTTTGACTGTATTAATTGATAGATA
>DMYK01000215.1:2583-2865 GCA_003483675.1 Microcoleaceae cyanobacterium UBA11344 | reverse complement strand
TCAGAATGCTAATTAGCTTCCGATTAAGGACGCTGGATCATCTCTTCGAGAACCCGGCGCTTAGCCTTAGAGTCAATTCCCAGCAAGCGGACATAATCGCCGCTATGTTCTTTCATACAGCCTTCTAGAGCCGCAAACACTTCCGATTCTCGGTTCGAGTCGATCGGCGCGCAACTCTGCCAAGAACCAGTGCGGAAACGACGGGCGTCGGCGTGTTCCGTACCAATTTTGTAGCCTTGGGAGAGCAAATTGCGGATTTGTTCGACAGTCTTTTGGCTCAAC
>DMYK01000215.1:0-2557 GCA_003483675.1 Microcoleaceae cyanobacterium UBA11344 | reverse complement strand
GTGGAGCAGATTGAGCAACGGGGCCATCTGGCCGCTGAATAATTTCTTCAACCACCCGGCGTTTAGCTTTCGGATCAATGCCGATCAAACGCACGTACTCTCCTGGGTACTGCTGCATCACAGCTTCCAAAGTGGCGATCGCCTGAGATTCATTATTCCCTTGCACAGAAGCCCCACTTTGCCAAGAGCTAGTGCGGAAACGACGTGCATCAGCGTGTTCCGTCCCCACCTTGTAGCCTTGAGCTAGCAAGCTGCGAACAGTCGCCACGAGTTCCCCACTCAATTTACCACTTGACACAGCAGCAGCATTCTGGTAAGGAGCTTGGGCAACTTTACCGTTAGATTGGTGAGTTTTCGCGCCGTTAGAGCCGTTAGAGCCATTGTCGCCCGGTCTTTGCACAATTTCCTCAAGTACGCGGCGCTTAGCTTTGGTATCAATGCCGATCAAACGGACATATTCTCCTTGATGCTCGCTCATGCAAGCCGACAAAGCATTGATTACTTCAGATTCGCGGGTTGACGAGATGGGCCCGCAAGTACGCCAAGAACCAGTGCGGAAGCGACGCACATCGGCGTGTTCGGCTCCGACGCTGTATCCTTGAGCTAGCAAATTGCGGACGCTATCGACTAGCGAATTGCTTTGGAGGCTGGTGGAATGGGTAGAATAAGTGATTGGAGTCATATTAGAGTTTTTAGCTTGCTCGTTGCGAATTGGTGCTAGACAGGCGATGTTGTCGGCGCAGCGATAACCCGTTCTCAGAGCATCGTTAACTCCGATGACCTCGGTTGCAAATTTAACATCAGAACCTTGAACATCTGGCAGGCGATCGGCTTGCTGCTGGTTAGTGATGACGGCTCCCGAAGGGATGTACTTACCAGGGGGAATCTCGACATCTTGAATTAGAACGTGCATCATTACAATGCAACCGTTTCCTACTCTGGCATTGAACACCGTAGAGCGAAAGCCGATAAAGCAGTTGTCGCCTACATAGGCCGGGCCATGAATTAAACTCATGTGAGTCAGGGAAGTATTTTCCCCTACCCAAACCGAATAAGAGTTGCCATCATCTCCTGTGACTCGGCCTTGTTCTAAACCGTGAATTACTACCCCGTCTTGAATGTTGCTACCTGATCCAATATAAAAAGGAGTGCCTTCATCAGCGCGGATAGATGTCCCTGGGGCGATATGCACGTTAGAACCGATATGGACATCCCCAATAATGTTAGAAAAGGAATGTACGTAAGCGGTTTCGTGAATTTTGGGCTCAGCCAAGTTTTTCGACCAAGGCGTCGGGGGAGCCGCCACACTGCGGACTGGCATAAATTAAGTTCTCCTGAACTGAAAAAAAAATTTGGTGATCTGTTAGTTGTGAGCTGTGAGTTGTGAGTTGTTAGTTGTGAGCTGTTAACTGTTAACTTCTAAGGACTAACGGTTGCAACTAGCGGTACTGGTCGTCTTTTTTACTGTAAATGAGGCGGTTTTCTACATTGACAGTATCTATGATACCTACTACCAAAGCATCGATCGGACGGTTTTCGCTTCCAGGTGCAATCCGGGCTGCGCTTCCCCTAGTTACTAAAACCCATTCATCTATACCAGCGCCCACACAGTCAGCGGCAACCTCATATCCGGGGACTGGGGAACCTTCCTGATCGATGAATTGCAGCAGTAAAAATTTCGAGCCTCTAAGACTAGGCTCTTTTTGGGTACTGACAACAGTGCCTAGAACTTTGGCCATTTGCATTTTAGGTAATTGGTAATAGGTAATAGGTAATAGGTAACAGTCATTTTTTCGGTGTCATTAGTCTTTTTTTCTGAGCCTTCCTCCATCATTTTTCTGGCCGTCTTTTAGAGTTATTTGTCTACTCCTGACTAATGACTAATGACTAATGACTAATGACTAATGACTCCTGACTAATGACTCCTGACTAATCTCCCATCACCTCCTAAATTAAAAATTAAAAATGCTAAATCAAAAATCATCACAATTTTTAATTCTTTATTTTTAATTTTTAATTACCAAAAGCCCCATGATCGATCGTCTGTCTTAAGGTCTATTGAGTGGGCGAATGCCGCTCACGCCTTCCCGGAACTGTTCAACAGCTTCGGTGTAGCGAATGGGTAGCACGTACTCCAAGTTCTCGTGAGGGCGGGCGATAATGTGGGTGGACATCACCTGTCCGCCGTTAACGCGCTTCACTGACTCTACTCCGGCGGCAACGGAAGCTTGCACTTCGGAGACATCTCCTCTGACAATGACTGTAACGCGAGCGCTACCGATTTTTTCATAACCGACTAGGGTGACGCGGGCAGCTTTGACCATCGCGTCGGCGGCTTCTACAACTGCCGGAAAGCCTAGGGTTTCTATCATGCCAACTGCAATTGCCATAGATTATTCTACTCCTGGTTGAATATTTGGGGAACTAAACGGTGAATTTGTGATGACTGCACGGTGCTGTTCGCGGAACGAAGTTTCGGTGCGGTGAGGACTTAGTAGCCTCGGAACTGCTCTACTGCTTCGGTATAGCGAATTGGCAGAACGTATTCCAGGTTTTC
>DMYK01000602.1 GCA_003483675.1 Microcoleaceae cyanobacterium UBA11344 | reverse complement strand
CGATGCTCCGGCTCTAACTGTTCAATCTTTGCTGCAAAGTATTGATCGATTGCTTTCGACTTTGCAGTTGGGAATCACTCTTTCTAGTTTAGCTCTCGGCTGGATTGGGGAAGATACGATCGCCGTGCTAATCCGAGTTGCGATCGGCGGTTTGCCGCTGCCAACTTATATCAAGGAGTCGATCGCCCATTCCTTTAGCATATCCATAGTAACTTTTTTCCTACTAGCTTATCTACAAATCGTATTGGGAGAACTGGTTCCCAAATCTGTCGCCTTA
This sequence comes from Microcoleaceae cyanobacterium UBA11344, assembly GCA_003483675.1. Taxonomy (GTDB): domain Bacteria; phylum Cyanobacteriota; class Cyanobacteriia; order Cyanobacteriales; family Microcoleaceae; genus Microcoleus. Next base: position 4,667 of record DMYK01000602.1, on the reverse strand, counting down.
CTTTATTCCGAACAATTAGCCAGAGGTTTAGGCACTCCGATTTTAGCCATAGCTCGTTTATTCAATCCATTTGTGTCGTTGCTCAATCAATCAACTCGATCGCTCTTGTGGCTTGCGGGCATTGAATACGACGTAACCCACCGCCCAGTGACTCCCGAAGAACTGCAATTAATTATAGCTACTTCCAGCGAGTCAAGCGGCTTCGGGGCCGATGAGCGAGAATTGCTCAACAACGTGTTTGAATTTGGCGAAGTTTGGGTACAAGAAGTGATGGTGCCGAGGCCCAGCATTGTCGCGCTTCCCAAGACGGCCACTTTTCAAACTTTGCTCTCGGAAATTGCGATTTCCAACCATTCCCGCTATCCGATTACAGGAGATTCTTTTGATGACATTATCGGCATTATTGACTTCAAACAACTTGCTAAACCCCTAGCTGAAGGTTTGTTATCACCCGACACATTAATTATAAATTGGATGCGTCCGGTGAGGTTTGTGCCGGAGATGATGCTGCTGGGGGAATTGCTGCCTTTGATGCAGCGNNGTCGATGAATTTGGCGGTATTTCCGGGTTAGTGACGCTGCGGGATTTGATTGCGGAAATTATCGGCCACAGCTACGAGTCACCCGACAGCAAAGAAATTGCTGTGCAAGTATTGGACGATCGCACTTTTTTAGTACAAGCGCAGTTAAATGTAGATGATGTGAATCAAATATTGAATTTGGATTTGCCAGTAACTGATGAATACCAAACCATTGGAGGTTTTTTGAGCTATCAGTTGCAAAGAATGCCGGCTGTGGGGGAAGTGTGGCGCAGCGAAAATGTGGAACTGGCGGTGGTGAATGTTTGCGGGCCGCGGTTGGATCAAATTCAAGTTCAGTTGTTGTCAGGGGCGCCGGGCGATCGAACTTTAGGTGAAGTTGGACAGACGGATGGGGAAATTGTGGGAAAAGGGCGATCGAACTAGCGGGTTGAGAGGTGTGGCGAAATTTTCTAGTTGAGCATATTTTAGCGAATGCCTATATAATCTACTCCCTCGAAGTCGCTGCGTACTAAATCATCTAACGTCGGGCCTTTGGGGCGCAAATTAACGCGATCGCCAACCTTCACATTTTCGTAATATACGAAGGGAATATAGATATCTTGCTCCCGCATAAAAGCGTCAGTAAAGCGAAAGGCACTGTCAATGTCCTCAGCTTTAACCTCACGAAAGTCAGAGAGGAATAGAAAACTTATTTCTTCCTCAAAGTACAGCATCTCTGCAAATGCACCTCCGTCGTAGCAGTTATAACCAATATAACCGCAAGTGTCGCTGCATTTGTAGTAGATGGCGCGAGTGGATAGGAAGCTGGAAAGGGTGATAGCATCCCCTTCTCCAAATACAAGCTGATATGGCTGATATTTCAGTTGTTCAACGATCGTCCAAGGGTGTCCTCGGAATTGAAAAACAATATAGCTTTCGGCGGTAATTTCGATTTCGCGATCGTAGATATCCTGTTCCCAGACATCCGCACGTCTCGCCCTACTAAGCCTTTCCGCTACTGACTCAATAGGATCCCGAACGAGAAGTAGATTTTGGTTTTTGTCAATTGATTCAATACCTCGGCGCTCTTCAATAGACATATCTTTTACCATTAAGTAAACTATGAATGAGTAGACAATTAACCTTTAATAGACATCTCCAATAATTATTGTGGAACAGGCATCTTGCCTGTTCAAGACTTGCTTTTCTGGAGATGTCTAATTAATGAAAATTCTTCCGGGAATTCCCGGGCCAATTCGTTCTGGAATCGTTAGCTGGAGAAAGTAGACTTCTGGATTTCTCAGGGAGGCTTCACCTAGTTGAAGCTGATTAAAGCTGCCCGGAATTTCACAACCTATAGCGTGCCAGACAGCTACACATCTGAATATAGCTTGTGCTATTGTAGGATTACTAATCTGCTTGATATCGGCGCTAGTGATAAAAATAATTGCTGGTATTTTGCCTGCTGTCTTGGCAGGGCTGTTAGTGAGCGCATCAATGAAACCGAGAATTTGATATTCTGAGTAACTAGGGGGCAGGAGACCTCCTTTCAGTGCCTTTACCTCATAGAAAACGCTATCAGGATATGTTTCAGTTGGGGCCTGCTGGAAAGTTTACGAACACCAGTGGAAGAACTCCATCAGGTTGTACATTTCGGCTAGCACCCCCTGTAGCCGCTGCCCTTGCGGGTGAAGGAAAAAAACCTGAAATTCTCTGGAATTGGAGTACCTGGTCTGATGGTAGCTAGTGCAAAGTTTTGAAAAGCTCGTCCAACTTGATTGATTGGTATCCCTTGACTATTGGCAAGTTGATCGAGTCTAGCTTTGGTTGCTGCTGTATGAGAAGGGTCTGCACAAAACTGAGCCTGAGCTGCAAAAGTAAGCCCATTAATAGCAGTTGTTACCCCGATAAAGAATGCGGTCTTTTGAAAGTAGTTCATTGCTGAAGCTCCAATGATACTTACAACATGATGCTTGCGAAATTTATGAGCGTGATTTTATAGAATATTACGAGCCGAGCATTTCACCGTAAGTGATTATAAATCACCTATTGCCATAATCAATGTCACAATTGGAACCAGACATATCTGGTATGTATCTACAATATTTACACAGTACCAGTAATGCTGAAATACCCCTACTTAATTTCTGCTTTTTCTTCTGTAATTATTGCGTCTCTACCGCTTTTTTCGACTGTAGCGAATGCTCAGGAACAACCAGGGTGCTTTATAATGGATTCATCAGGTCAAATAAATAGACTCGATCCTTTATGCAAGCGCGATGAACAGCATAAATTAAGGAATGCGATGAAAGCTCAAGAACTTTATCAACAAGGATTAGACCTCGCTCGCAAAGGACAATATAAAGAATCAGTTGAACTTTTAACTCAAGCAATTAATCTCAATCCTAGCTTTCCCGAAGCGCATATGGTTCGCGCTGATGCTCAAACTTTATTAGGAAACCTACAGGGTGCAGTAGAAGATTTTCAGAAAGCGATAGATATCTACAGGGCTAGAGGACAATCGCAAATAGCTGATATGCTTTTAGTTCCATTGAATTCGCTGCAAAATGAAATTAAGTTTAACCAGGAAGACCAGGGTAAACCGGAAGTTGAGGATGAGCCGAAAGGTAAATAAGCAGTCTACTGATTCAAAACTAACAGTCTTGGACGCACTGCGATGCTTAGAAACCGGGTTTTTTACCATTTCGGCTGGCGAAGCAAAGAGACTCGAAAAAACCCGGTTTCTGGGTCGCCGCGCGCCAGCCATATTTAAGCATAAGGCACCGGATCTTTCAACCCCAATTCCTCAAAAGCTGCCAGCCGCAACCGACAAGAATCGCAAACGCCGCAGGCATTTTCCCCGCCTGCATAGCAAGACCAAGTTTGCTCCCAAGGCACTCCTAACTTGTTGCCTAATTGAATAATTTCTGTCTTTTTAAGTTCAATCAAAGGTGTTACAATATTAATCTGTTCTCCTTCTCTGCCCTGCTTTGTTCCTAAGCGAAATACTTCCTGCATGGCTTGGATGTAATCGAGGCGACAGTCGGGATAACCGGAATAATCTAAAGCATTCACGCCGATGTAAATTCGCTGAGCTCCTAGAGTTTCGGCGTAGGCTAGGGCAAAACTGAGAAATATCGTATTTCTAGCTGGAACGTAGGTAATTGGGATGTTTTGGGACATTTCTGCGAGACTGCGATCGATCGGCAATTCGATCTGATTATCTGTCAAAGCGGAACCTCCCCAAAGCGTCAAATCAAAGTTGACTATCTGATGTGCCTTAACGTGGGCCGAAAGTGCGATCGCCCTTGCTGATTCCAACTCCCGCCGGTGTCTTTGCTTGTAGTCAAAGGAAATCGCGTAACACTCGCAGCCATCGGCTTTGGCTTGATACAAAACTGTTGAGGAATCCAGCCCTCCTGATAATAAAATAACTGCTTTCATTTAAAACATCCTCAATCGAATTAGCTTTTATATTTATATCAAATCTTTTGTGAATTGACAAGATAGCAATTCTCAATTTGAACGAACCGCGAAGACGCGAAGGACGCGAAGGAAGAGCAGAGAAGATAAGAGAAGCCCGTTGGCAATGTAGCGCACTGCGCACCTGATCCTTGACATTTAAGTTGGCAATGTAGGGTGCGCACTGCGCACCTGATCCTTGACATTTAAGTTACCAACAAATCATCCAGTTCGCGGTAATCGGGCAAGGTTGTATCAATTTCTATACCTTGTCGCAAAACTGTGCGATCGCGCTGTGACCTAGATAACAATTCGCTGAAATTTCGGGCCTTAAACAAAATCAAATCTGCTGGTAAACCCACTGCAATTTTTCCCAATTTAGGCAATCCCATTAAATCTGCTGGTGTCTTTGTCACCGCACAGGGTCAATCCCCATAATGCCTATCTAAATGAGCGATTCGGACTGCCATATTGAAGACTTCTAAAACATCGTGATCGCCAAATCCATAAAACGGATCGCGACAATTGTCGCTAGCAACTGCCACGGGAATTCCTGCTGCTTTTAGTTCGTGCAATAGCGTCACTCCCCGCCAGCGTGGCGTACTCTGAGATTGTCTGTCTTGTAGGTAAAGATTGCACATCGGCAAGCTGACAATGCCGATATTTGCTTCTTTGACTAAGGTCA
>DMYK01000059.1:11961-16256 GCA_003483675.1 Microcoleaceae cyanobacterium UBA11344 | reverse complement strand
CTGGGGACTTCCATATTTTTTGGGCCGCTTGTATCTGAATAATTTAGATGGGCTGCGGCAGTTGGCGATCGGGATTTTTGCTGGTGGGTTAGCCTACATTCCTTTTACTATGATTGAAGGGGTTAAGGGCCCGATTCTGCACCTGATGGTTTACGGCGTCAATGCCTTTGAGGACTGGGGTCAAGCAAGGCGTATGGGGGGGTGGAGACCGGTAGTATTCATGCAGCACGGTTTGATGGTGGGGCTGTGGATGATGACAGCAGCTTTAATTGGAACTTGGCTGTGGCAAACCGGGACGCTCAAGAAGTTTCAGGGTCGCAAAATAAAGCCTCTAGTAATTGTATTAATTATCGCTTTTTTCCTGTGTCGCTCTACAGGTGCCTACAGTTTATTTGGAATGGCGTTGCTTGTATTGTTCTCTGCTAAGTGGTTTAGCACCTCTTTGCCCCTGCTGTTTATCATGGGATACATAGTATTTTATCTGTACATCGCTGCATCTGGTCAATTTTCCAGCAAAGATGTTATGGGTTTCATCACTTCATTATTTGGCGAAGAACGAGCGTCTTCTCTAAAGTTTAGATTTGACATGGAAGAGATATTGGGGGATAAAGCGCGGCTAAGATTTCTTTTTGGCTGGGGGGATTCGGGTGGAAACCGTGTGTATAATGATTACGGTCAAGATATCTCCGTCACAGACAGTTTGTGGATTATTACATTTGGCACGAACGGTGCTGTCGGTTTAGCTAGTTTATTTTCGTCATTGTTACTTCCTGTTATCGTCTTTTGCTTGTTCAGATATCCGGCCAGAACCTGGTCTAACCCTAAAGTAGCGCCAGCGGCGGTCCTGGGAGTAGCTTTAACTATGTATGTGTTTGACTGTGTTTTGAACGCTATGACTAACCCTATTTTTGCCGTCATTGCGGGAGGGATATCGGGTCTGGTACTCAAAGCTCCCGAAAGTCTTAAGGTAAAGAAAGCCACTGCGCCACCAAGAATACGGTCGTTGCCTCACCCAAAATTAGGATGATTTTTAGTCATGGGAGCACAGCTTTGAGAGAAGGTTAACAATATGTTGCATTGCCTCTCTGCAAAAAATAAAATATCTACAAGTTTTGGCTCAAATTAAGTTAAGAAGTTGCGCTGGCCTTCTCAGTTCCTGAAAATTAGTGTTAAAATTAATTTACATGAATTTACAAAAATTCAATAATTAGCCTGCGATTGTATTCTTTGGCGGTTAGCTGAATGCGGACAGGGTAATAAGTAGGTGCGATCATGTTAAGCTTTGTAAAAATAAATTTGCTTTATACAATCTTTGCTTGCTCTAGCTTAGGCTTTACAGAATCTTTAAGATTACTGGGTGGACGGTTAGGGTCTAGGGGAGTATACTTAAAAAAGTTTATTCACAAAAGCGCCGAAGTAGTGAAAATACGAGGTTATACTTAGAGTGGTACTTTAGTAATACAAAGGCTTGAAGGAGAGCGAGAATGAAAGTAGTTAACTTATTAAATGTCTCCATTGATAACTTGTCAATAACAGAGTTGCTTGAAAGACTCGACTGCGAAGGCGGTCTCGTATTTACGCCGAATGTAGACCACTTGATTAAATTGCAGTATGACCGCGAATTTTATGAAGCTTATAAGACCTCTAACTATAGAGTTTGCGACAGTCAAATATTGATTTACGCCTCACATTTTTTGGGTACTCCTATCAAAGAAAAAATTTCTGGTTCTGACTTGTTTCCGGCATTTTACACCTATCACAAAAATAATGAGTCCATTAAGATTTTTTTGCTAGGAGCTGCGGTGGGCGTTGCGAGTAAAGCTAAGGAACAAATCAATCAAAAAATTGGTAGAGAAATAGTAATTCAAGCATATTCTCCTTCTTTTGGGTTTGAAAAGAATGAAGAAGAGTGTGATAAAATAGTTGAGTTGATTAATCAATCAGGAGCTACAGTATTGGCAATAGGAGTCGGCTCGCCTAAACAAGAGAAGTGGCTTGTTAAATATAGAAACAAACTGACAAACATCAAAATTTTGTTGGGTATAGGTGCAACCATTGATTTTGAAGCTGGTTGCAAAGCAAGAGCTCCCAAATGGATGAGCAAAGTCGGAATAGAATGGGTGTACCGATTGTTACGCGAACCAAGAAGGCTGTGGAAGCGATATTTGATAGAAGGTCTGCCTTTTTTCCGGTTGATTGTAGAACAAAAATTAGGGTCTTATAAAATGCCTTTCCTTGACAACTAAACAAGCAATCTAGAAGGGAAAGGTGGTTCCTGAAAACTCGACAAATCAAGAACGTAAATTAACCTGAGTTACTGAAGCCTTTACCTCCCGATTTTGCCCAAACAAGCAATTCACCGCCACATCCGCCGGCTGCGAGAAATTGAGCTTGGGGATGCCAAGCGAGACAGGAAAAACCACCATCGGCACCCTCAAGAATTTGCAGCAATTGTTCTGCTTTGTACCACAAACAAAGTTGACCGTCTTCCGATGCGGAAGCTAATAAAAATGTGTGGGGTTGAAAGCCGATCGCATTTACGACTTTTTCATGTAATTCTAAACCCCAAGCTTCCCAACCCACATTTTCGTCAGCTTGTTTTTCCCACACTGAAATGTTTTCAGAACTAGAAGCAGCTAATAAAGGCGCACCCGATAAAGTATGGTTATGGGACCAAGCTAGCTGTCGAACTTTACCGGAAAAACCCTGCATTACCCAAGGTCGATCGCTGCCCCATTCATTAACAATGAGGGTATTATCCATATTACCACAGGCTAGATATTTACCTAAAGGCGACCAGGCGATCGCACCTGTGGCCGATCGTACTGACAAAATGAGCGGGTCATCATCCCAATCTTCGCCGTTCCAAACTTTGACACCTTGATAGCCGCTAATTGCCAGATATTTAACAACAGGATGCCAAGCTAAATCTAGCACCGAAGACGAATCAAAATTCAGAGTTACTTCAACTGTATTGTCGTCAGCGTTCCAAACTTGAACGCAACGGCCCATACTGAAAGCTAATTGATGGCAATTAGGACTCCAAGCTAACTTATCAACCCACACACGCTTGTTATCCAAACTAGCAATTAATTCCCCAGAATTTACCAGCCAAATTCGCACTTTTCCGTCTTGTCCGCCCGCAGCTAACAGTTGACTATCAGAGGAAAAAGACAAGCAGTCTACTGATTGACCAGTTGCTGTTTGCAGCGGCTGCAAAGACAATTCATTGATTGTTCCTACAGTTCCTAACATAATTTCGCCGGCGGCGGAACAGACTGCTAAAGTTTTGCCATCGGGCGACCAAGTAACAGCAGTTATGTAGTCAGACAGGGTTTCCTTGGCGTGAAATTGCATAGTTAGTTCACTTTTGCTTGTCTTATTATTGCTCATTTTGTTTAAACCAGACACTGACAAAACTCTGCTCTCAATTGAGCTTCGTTTAAGTTGCGACCAATGAATACGAGTTCGTTTTTCGGAGTTTCGCTTGCTTTCCATGCTCGATCTGGTCTGCCGTCAAACAGCATATGTACTCCTTGAAAAACAAATCTATTCTCCGATCCAGCAATGTTTAAGATGCCTTTTGTCCGAAAGATATCCGGGCCTTTTGTCCGCAATAATTCGCCGATCCAATCGCTAAATTTGTTGCCATCAATCGCACCAGATTCTACGATTGCTACGGAGGTTACTGTTGCGTCGTGTTCGTGAGCGTGTTCGCCCAAAAAGTCTGGTTCGATTTCTAAAGCCCGATTCAAATCAAATGCTTTAACGCCTAACAAGGATGACATTTCTATGTCAGCGTTGCGGGTGCGGTGAATTTTGGCCATTGCATTCATGGCGCGAATCCGCTTTTCTAATTCTGCCAATTGTTCTGGTGTGACTAAATCAGTTTTGTTGAGCAAAACTACGTCTGCAAAGGCTATTTGTTCTAGTGCTTCATCTGCGTCCCAGTGCTGCCAGATGTGCTTGGCATCGACTACGGTGACAACGGCATCCAGCAGTAATTTATCCCGCATATCTTCGTCTACAAAAAATGTTTGAATTACGGGTGCGGGGTCAGCTAAACCTGTGGTTTCGATGACTATGTGGTCGAATTTGTCTCGCCGCTTCATTAAGTTGCCGATAATCCTAATTAAGTCGCCTCTGACTGTACAGCAGATGCAGCCGTTGTTCATCTCGAAAATTTCTTCGTCGGCATCAATTATCAGTTGGTTGTCGATGCCTACTTCGCCGAATTCGTTGACGATCACTGCAACTTTTTTGCCATGCTCTTGTGTTAAAATGCGGTTGAGTAG
>DMYK01000059.1:0-11912 GCA_003483675.1 Microcoleaceae cyanobacterium UBA11344 | reverse complement strand
CATACTTTACCTCGATTATTGTACAATGATAACCATTATCGCTATTGTACACCAGACTTGCTGACAGCGCCAACAATTTCAAAAAATGTTAAGAGTTTTTAACCAGGGCTGGCGCCTGGGGCTAGAAACCCGGTTTCTGAGGTCAGCGTGGGTGATTAATTGCCAATTATCGCTGCAATTCGATCGCGATCGAGTTCTCGACCGATGAACACCAATTTTGTTTGCCGCAGTTCGGAAGGTTCCCAAGGGCGATCGTAAAAATGTTCGATGCGCGAACCCACACCCTGCAACACCATCCTCATCGGTTTCTTGGGAACAGCCACAAACCCTTTAATCCGATAGATTTCTTGACTTTGCATCAATGATTGCAGTTTTTTTACCAAATCTTCAGGTTCAAATTGGCGATCGGCAATAAAATAAGTTGAGGTAATATCATCATCATGTTCGTGTTCTTCCTCGGTGTCGTGGTGACTCGGCCGAGATTCCAAATTATCCTCAACTGCCGCATTAAATCCCAATAACACATCAGGGTTAATTTCGCCACCCTTACAAGGGACAATTTTAACACTAGGGCGTAATTCTTGCTGCAACCAAGTTTGGACTTTGTGGCGAGTTTCATCATCCACGCGATCGACCTTAGTCAACAGTACCAGATCAGCACAAGCCAACTGGTCTTCAAACAATTCCTCGATCGGTGTCTCGTGATCTAAACTAGAATCAGCCTGCCGCTGTGCCATCAAAGCATCAATATCGCCCACAAAAGTACCGCTAGCAACGGCTTCACAATCCACTACAGCCACCACACCGTCTACGGTAGCACCAGTGCGAATTTCCGGCCAGCGAAAAGCTTGAATTAAAGGTTTAGGGAGTGCGAGTCCAGAAGTTTCGATGAGAATACAATCAATTTGCGATCGACGCTTTAATAATTCTTGCATTGTGGGCAAAAATTCCTCTTGAACAGTGCAGCAAAGACAGCCATTTGTGAGTTCTACAATGTTGGTAATCGCATCTCCTTCATCATCGCAAACTTGGCAATCACGCAACAGTTCTCCGTCGATACCTATTTCGCCAAATTCATTAACAATAACTGCGATGCGGCGGCCTTGATTGTTTTGCAATAAGTGGCGAATTGCGGTAGTTTTGCCGCTACCTAAAAAGCCAGTGATGACTGTAACAGGAATTTTGTGCATTAAATTTTTCTCAGGTTTAGATGTACTGTAGGGTGCGCAATGCGCACCATTCTTCAGCGGGTAGGGTGCGCATTGCGCACCAGAAAATTAGCGGTAAGGTGCGCATTGCGCACCAGAAAATTAGCGGTAGGGTGCGCATTGCGCACCCTACTAATTTTGCAGCGGGGGGATTTTCGCTAAAACGCCTTTTTTCAGAGCTTGAGGACGATCAGACCAGGGCAACAAACCATCCGATTTAGCATAGTATTGACTCGCGCATTCAAGCACAGCCTCGACGCTTTCAGCTTCATTGGGAGGCAAATCACCAAACAGATAAGTGTATTTTCCAGCAGCAGCAAAAGACACAGCACAAGAGTGACTGCAAGCACTCATGCACTCTACTTCTTGAATATCAAATTCATCGGATAATTCCCAATCTTTAGCTAGTTGCGACAAGTCTTCCATGAATTGTTGACCGCCGCTTTTGCCCGATCGCTTGCCGTTTTTCCAAACACTAGCGCAAGCAGTGCAAACAAATAAATTGTGTTTATTTCGTACAGTCGCATTAATTCCATCCATCATCCGTACCTCGCAGATGCGTTCAAAAGTGAGTTAGATATCGGCGGGCATTCTGACTTTAGAAACAACAAGTGTTTCATTACAGTTGCGGGACAGCGCCGGACTTGCACCGAACTTTCCCCGTTTCCTCACTTCGGCTGCTCCCCGCTAGAACCGATCGCGAAACCAAATCTTACCACACTTGCGACCAATCAATTTTAGATTTTAGATTTTAGATTTGAGATTTGAGATTTTGGATTGGAGAAAGCGAAAGCTACCTCACGGATCAATCTGGGGGCTTGTTTAGTAATTTGTAGGGTGCGCATTGCGCACCTTACAGATTACAAATTATGCAGTTTCGTGCTGTTTGCGCCAAGCCGGATGCCACAGCAATTCAGCAGTCGATCGCTTCTCGACCATTTCAGCAGTAATTTTGCAGTTAGCTACATCCTTGCGAGAAGGCAACTCGTACATGACATCGAGCATTAACTCCTCTAAAATGCTGCGGAGAGCTCTGGCACCTGTTTTGCGGCGGTAAGCTTCGCGGGCGATCGCCCGCAGCGCCTCCGGCTCAAATTCCAACTCCACACTATCCATATTCAACAGCTTTTGATACTGCTTCACCAGCGCATTGCGAGGCTCAGTCAAGATCTGCATCAAAGCTGCCTCATCCAGCGGCGAAATCACCGTCACTACAGGTATCCGCCCGACAAATTCAGGAATTAAACCAAACTTCACTAAATCATCGGCTTGTACTTGCTGCAAAATATCTGCCGCCCGCTTATCTTTCGCCGGCAATGTTGAGTTGCTGTCGCTTTCAACAGGCTGAATAAAGCCCAAGGATTTTTTACCCAAACGCTGTTCAACTATCTTTTCCAAACCGACAAAAGCACCGCCACAAATAAATAGAATTTTGCTCGTGTCAACTTGAATAAAATCTTGGTAAGGATGCTTGCGGCCGCCTTGCGGAGGTACGTTAACCACCGTTCCTTCCAACATTTTTAGCAGCGCTTGCTGCACCCCTTCTCCTGATACATCCCGCGTGATCGAAGTGTTTTCGCTTTTGCGAGCAATTTTGTCAATTTCATCAATATAAATAATGCCGCGCTGCGCCGCTTCGACATCAAAATCTGACATTTGCAAAAGCCGCAACAAGATATTTTCTACGTCGTCGCCGACATAGCCTGCTTCCGTCAGCGTCGTTGCATCGGCTACCGCAAAGGGCACTTCTAGCATTTGCGCCAAACTTTGCGCTAACAGAGTTTTGCCACAACCAGTCGGCCCCACTAGCATGATGTTGGACTTTTGCAGTTCCACATCGCTGTCTGGGGAAGATTTGCCGCTATCTTTGGCTTGGTCAACGCTTAAGCGCTTGTAGTGGTTGTAAACTGCTACAGAAAGGACTTTTTTTGCTGAGTTTTGACCGATGACGTGGTTGTCTAAATGCTGTTTAATGTCAGTGGGTTTGGGAATTTTAGCTAAAGTGATTTTGGATTTGTTCGATCGACCCTGGCGTCGCGTTTTTTGTCCTTGAGGCTCTTGAATCTCTGACTGGGGAACCTGTTGAGCGACTGTTTTTCCAGCGTCAAAGAACTCCTCTTCTAAAATTTCATTGCACAATTCGACGCATTCATCGCAAATGTACACGCCGGGCCCAGCTATTAACTTGCGGACGTACTCCTGCGACTTGCCGCAAAAGGAGCATCTTAGATCGGAGTCATATTTTGACATATTTGCCTCTTAATTTACAGTTGCGGTTGTCTATTTCGACTGAGGGAGTTTTGGCGCGATCGAACATTGTTCTTTTCTTTCGTCAGGTTTGGCGATCGGACACCCAAGCCACTCCAGCTTCGCGATCTGTCTCTAAGTTAACACTTTTGAGGCCTTAGTCATTAGTTATTAGTCATCAGTCGTTAGTCATTAGTCAGAAATAAAAATCAAAAATTCCGACTGATCCCTTCAAAAAAATATTCCTTCAAAAAATTCTGCTTTCTACCTGGAAAAGCTGGCTTACCATTTTTTGTAGGGCAAAAATTTTCCCGACATAATTATTTTTACCCGATCGCCATTCGGGTCCGCTTCTTTCTCCACATCCAAAGTAAAATCGATCGCACTCATAATCCCGTCACCAAATTTTTCGTGAATCACAGCTTTAAGCGGCATCCCGTAAACCAGCACACATCTGCGGAAAATCCATCCTATATTGAATTCATACTATGCGATCGACTTGAATTAAGTGCTTAACATTTAATATCTAGTAATCGTCTAGTACAACTGAACCTCGATAAGAGTGCCTGTTACAGGCCACATATTATGCAAAAATCTCAGGAAACCGAGCGCTGCTGTGACATTGCAGTTTTCCATGACCGAAATCAACTAGCACTACGTTTCCCGATCCGACATAACCCATTGTGGGCAATTTTGGATGGTAAGGCTCCTAAAAAGCAAAAGTGCTTTTTTTTAGGTAAGCACGGTTTTAGCAACAATCCAGAGGACCGGAAGCGTGCCTTACAAATTGCGATCGCAATGGAAGCCGATCTCGATCACCCTGAGTGGCTCAAACTGTTTGACCCCACTCTTGCTAAGTACGGCATCGGTAGCGCCAAGTATGCCAAGTTGGGCGATGTACTACAATTGCCTGGTACAAAGCAGGTTGAGCCAGAAATGACTGTTGGTGCTATGTGGGAGGACTATCTGGTATGGAAAGAGACTCAGGTTGAGGCAAGTACGTTTAAACTACGATATTTAGTGACGTACCCCAACGCTCTTAAAGGTCTTAAATGGGATCAGAAAACCCATATATTCTCAGATACTGGTAACAGTGTTTGGGATCAAGCATTGAGTGTTGATAACTCAGAATTAGTAGACAAAATAATTCTGACACCGGGTCTAAAATCCACCTTGATTTTTTCACTCAATGAAGCGTTCTTACGCGCTCAAAGTCAAGGCAAAATCAAGCTTACCATTAACCCGTTTCAAAACTTGAAACAAGACCAACCTGATCCCCGTGACAAATACAAACCGGTCGTCATGAGTGACGGGGAAATCTGGAAGTGGTGGGAGGTGCGGGACGCTCAATCAGAGGATGCTTTAGAGAGTGACAAGCGCGCTTTTACAGCGCAATAACGCGACATTATCATCAAGGCATTCTATGAGTCTGATCAGGCGAGCGATCGTCAAATAGCACCGCTTATTGAATTCTTGTTCTTGACTGGTTGCCGTCCCGGTGAAGCTTTTGCTCTGGTATGGAATAACGTCAGATTTGACTTTATCTGGTTTAATAAAAGTTACTCAGCATCTATCAAGGACGTGAAAGTCACCAAGAACAACGGCATCAGACAATTTTTCCTTTACCCGCGTTTAACAGAATTGTTAAAACGGATTCAACCTGATGATACTAAGCTTAAAGACTTAGTGTTTAAACAAGAAAATGGTCGGACTTATAGCAGCGCGTTACAAGGTGCTCTGTGGTTGGGATTTACAAAGACAAGAAAAAATAAAACCGTCCCCTACCCCGGAGTTGTAACCCGGCTGATAGAGGACGGCAAGTTGAATACTTACCTATCCCCCTATCATACCAGGCACACTTTCATTACCTTGACGGCGTGGGCCAACAAGGAGAATTCGTCAGCACTGGCACTGCTAGCCGCTTGTTGTGAGAATAGCGTCGATGTTATCCTCAAACATTATCTAGATGTTGATCACTCTGTGACGTTAATCATAATAGAGTAGTGCGACCAGCGATCGCTCTCGTAGCTGAAATTTACAGTATCACTATTCAGGATATACTAGACAAACTGAAGTAAATAAGCTCTTATTTAAGGCTTTATTTACAAAAAAAATAACCTTTAGATTAATTTCTAAAGGTTATTTTTTTTGTACGTCCCGACCTGACGCTAATTTACATCAATCGAATTGTACACACATATAGAATACAATCCTCTACCTAAAATTCAATCTCATCATTAGACTTATCGATAGTTAGCCATCTTCGGACTATCGATCGCATTAATTGACTGCGATTTTCCAGTTTAAAGTCAGAAATTGCCTTTGTAAGCTCATCGTAGAGTTCCTGATTTAACTCGAAAGCGATAGTAGGATTCTTCCTAATTCGCTTAGGTTTTTTAGCAAGTCTTTCTTCAATCGCGGTTAATCGTTTATCCAATTCTGATTGAGCGATATCGTAAACAGTCTTTATTGCCATCATCATAGAAGCTTGTCAGGCTCTAATTTGTCGTCATCGCTAACAAGAATTATCTGGCTCACTTGCCATTGTTCACTAGAGAGGCGGTTCAGGCCGACAGTATCAAGTAGGCCCACAGTGAATTACTCCACAAATTCGCCGACTGATTCCGCAAAATTGCAGACTGAATTTCCAAGATTTTCAACTGAATTAACGAGTTGGTTGTGAGCACCTATAGCTCCAGTTCGATTGTCTCCTGCTCGTTCTAGAGTAAGTATCGCAAAAGCTAACTCATCAATACGTAGATTGATTTTTTCCAAAGCAAGATTTACGGAATTTATAAATGCCAGCAACTCGCCTTCTTTGGTAGTATGCGAAACACATTCTATTGATGGCTTTAAACCATCAATTTTTTCTTGAATTCTGTCGATATTGTCGGCTATTTTCTTGGCTCTGCCTCTGCGATTATAATCTGAATTTTTTTGTGTCTTGATATTACTCATCGTTTTTCTTTTGGAATTTGAGATAGTTTAAAGTCATCCCGGACTAGACTAAACTAGGTTGTTGTTCGTAATGATTCAGAATACTGTAGGATTGAGAGAGACAATAATCTAGTTTTAAACTCTCTAGTGCCTGATGTTGACCACTCCTCAATAAAATCATCATCATCCACTGCCAACTCATCGCTAAGCCAATCAAAAAAGTAGCCAAACTCGATTAAAGTATGTGACCCCGACAAAAATTGTTTGGCGACTTGTGTCTTGAATTTAGCGGTATCCTCTGGAGCCAATAATAGGTAATCCAACATATGTATCAAGAGATCACTCCTAACTTTTCATTGTTTTGAATATATACCCTAATACTCCTTCTTTTTTGCCGGGTGCGAAACCTAGTTTTGATAAAATTTGCTGAACCTCTGTAACTTGAGGTTTCTCTATCAAGCCATCTTTAATGCCATCGTCGATCGCGATTTGAATGGCCCGTGGAGAAACTTGCACTTGAACAGAGGACGCAAGGAGTTCCCAGGGATTTCTAGTAAACCCCAGTTCACGCTCTCAAGCTAACACTAGCAAAGCTTCTAACAAGGATTGACGAGGCTTTAAAGAATAAGTTAACCACTCAAAAGTCTCATCAACACAAGACTCTATTGTGTCCCAGACACCAACTGTTAATCCAGTCGCCATTACGTCTCGTAAGAGTAACCAGAGCTCTTTTGATCCTCCAGGCTTCTGATGTTCTAAAAACAGCTTTCGGTTCTTTGCAAAAGTTGTCCAATTATCCTCATCCTCCCAAAAATTAATTTTTTTTTTGCGAAATAACGACCACTTAATATCTTCGACATCAAGAATTTCACTCAGTTTATCAGTCTTGTTTCCCTTGATAGAAATTGTCCGTCGTTTTAATTCCGTACTCGTATTTTCCCAGATTGTTGTGTAAATTTTGCCCGAAAATGTTCTGAACTCGATATTTTCACCCCTGCCGTTACTGATATAAGTCCGATCGGTTAATCTGTTATAACCATTTAAGAAAGAACTCAAATACTCTTCTTTCTTAAAGCAATCCTCCTTCAAATTGTCTATCAAGAGGAGACAATTTTTCTCCTTCTTTTTTGATTCAGGGTCAACCCATCGAATCACATTAATGTGATTTTTTAGGCTAGCCCCCGTACTCTGCCCGCTTATAATCTGATACTTCGTGAGATGTGAAATTGCGATTAACAATTGAGACTTACCACAACCAGATTGTCCATTTGTACGATCGGTAAAACGTGACAGAGTACGGAAGGTATAAGCGCGTAGGATGCGATAAATTTATACTCCCAACTCTTTAATCCCTTTGTTACACTCTGCAAGCAATTAGTGACACTAGAGCCAATTGCGACAGTAGTATTGACTAGATTAATACTACTGTCATCTTCAACATTCATCAGTTTAGCGAAGTCGTTAATAGTAAATTTTGCTATTTCAGTATCAACGCTCGATTCTGTGTTTGTCACAATTTAATTACCCATGATAATTTTTATCAATTCCAACAGAGTGTCCATTGTACGGCAGAGCAGTATATCAGGTGTTGTCGGTTCATTTTTCATTGCTTCAATCTGAGAGGCCAAGTCGTACAACGATTTGTAATCGAAAATAAGGGTCCCCTGAGATTCTAGATATTGTGATCTCACAATAAGTCTTTCTAATTCTGTCTCTCCCTTTGCCCAATTACCGCCACCACCTAACTTTTTGACGCTTGCTTCCTGTGGCTGAATTTGCGTAACCGACAGTCTTGACGGATTTGGATGCAACGTGAGCTGATGAAGTTGTTTTACGAACTGTTCACCAATATGATCGCTTGCAGGATCTGATAAATTCACATCCCAGAAAAATGGGTTTAACCAGGGATTAAGAGGCCCTCTTAATACTGCGTTATTACTGTTAGTCGTTTGTATTGTTAACAGTACCAAGTAAAGGTGAGCTTCTTCCTTACCTACATCGACAGTAATAAATTTACTGCTAGCAGTATCCCATTGTGACTTCTTTTTAGCGTAAATTTTCAAAGTACATTCTTGAAAATCTGGCCTCCAATTCCGATCCTTATAACTAACTACACCCCGTGATGCGCTAGAAATAATCCCAAAGATTGTAATTTTGTCCTCATCTCGAAAAATTACTGCTTCATCCCAGTAAATAGAATCGCTATTGCTCAATGATTCGTAATTGACATACAAAGAGCTAATGCCGTCTTTGTTTGTTGAAAAGTTGATTGTCATGTTTACTCCTATTGTTGTTACTCAAGAATAAAGTCTTACGTAAGGTCTTATTCTTAAGTTAGTTGTGGTCACCCTTTCTACGTCTAGGACGGTGTGATTTGTGCAAACTCACGTCAGTCACGCTATACAACTAGACTACCCCTTTTAACCAAGTGGTTCTTGTCTGCAAACTTAAACTTGTAAGCTTTGCATATAATTTATTGTGTCAATCCCAAAGTGACTCCCAATTCGCTAAATCCTAACAAATTTGTCCTCCAAACTTGTACGGCTTCATTGATTGAGTTAGACAAATCTTCAGTCAAAATTGCATTGACTCTTTGAAGTTCGGACTCAAGAAGATAACGGTCATCTTGATTGATGAACGAATCAAAGAATCGGTAATAATGCTTGAAATGGTCGTAAACAACAAGTATTTGATAAAGTCATTGTCATAAACAACAACTTCTGGATGCCTTTTGTTATTCCTAATGGATTCATTCAAAAACAGAACTTTTTGAACTACCTTTATCTGTCCATCCAATATACCCTTTGGCATACTGCGTAATCCAGGTAACTGGATAGATGTCCAGTGAATAGACTCAAAAACATCACTTTCTATTGATTTTGTGTTACCTGTCATATGGCAATCTCTTTATAAATTGCGCCAAATTTAGCGATGGCGGAAATCGCTTCCCAAAATAGTATTGCGGAAGTTGAGAGACAATAATCAAGTGATCGCGATATTCAGGGAAAACAACTTCCAACAACTTTAATTTCAATAAAGCTTCTGGAGTCATTTTTTCTTTTGCTGCAACGAAGAGATTTTGTTTGTTTGCTAATTCAATCTGGAAGTCGCAATATGTAATCGACGCAGAATGTAACGTCAAAGACTTTACCTGAATCGGGTATTGCAACTCAATCGAATCATCCGAGTAATACTCTTTAATCGCTTGATAGACTTGAAATTCCCATTTACTTTGGAAGCAAACTACGTTTTTCGACCGATCGCCCGTTGGACGTTCACCAAAAATCCGACCAGATTTGCGATCGTAGTAAACAAATTTGACAAATCCATCTGCGGATAATACTGAAATAGTAAATGGATATGGTCTTCTTCACCGTTAAACTCTATGAGTTTGCACGACCATTTTTCACTCAGATCGGCGAATATTTCCTTGAGTCTAGCCAGCATCTCAGTATTAAACTCTTTGCGTCTATATTTGGTACATAAAACTAGATGAGCTTTAATGTCTGAAACCGACCGAGCGCTTGATACAAAATCGTCTTTCATATTTCTTTTTTTTCAGTGTTGCATTTTTGACCTACGCCAACTATACTGTAAAAAGGTCGAAAAAAAGGAAGTTTTCAATGCAACTAACGTACAAATACCGCCTCAAACCCACAAAAGCCCAACTTGTAACGATATCGGCTCATTTAGAACTTTGCCGAAGACAATACAATTACCGATTAGGGGAAAGGTTTAGGTGGTGGGAATCAACTAGAACACCTATCAATTCCTGTCCTTTAACCGTGTCGATAGTCCCCCTTGAGGAAATTTACAAGAATATTCCTCTAACGAGGATACAAACTAGAGACGGTAGAAAAAAGGATGAAAATGGCAATACCATAACAAAAAAAGGGGATATTTTTTCCAACATTGATGGCGGGTATGTGCAATGGTTGAATGTACAGTTATCTGACTTGAAAAATACCAAGAAACTATTTCCTGAATACAAGAACTTGGATTCTCAGGTTTTGCTGTAGTTAACCGAGTGGAAACTTCTTTTTCAAATTTCACAACACCCGACAAGAATGGTAATCGTAGGGGAAAACCTCGGTTTAAAGGTTTCCACTATTACAAATCTTTCACTTACCCACAACTTGATAATTTAAACATTATCAAGGATGAGCAAAATCGGATTTGTATTGACCTCGCCAAAATAGGTCAAGTACCGATGGTTTTCCATCGTTCAATACCAACAGGATTCAAAGTTAAGACGGGAACAGTTATCAGAGAAGCTCCTCGGTGGTATATTTCCCTAACACTAGAAGACAAAACAGTTCCTGTAACGGTTGTAGAAATTCAACCGACTGACGAAAACACTCTTGGTATTGATTTGGGAATCACTAATTACGTTGACCTTTCCAATGGCGAAAGAATTGAAAACCCTAGATTCTTCAGAAAGTCTGCCGAGAAATTAGCAAGACTTCAGGCGAAACTAGCTAATAGAATTAAGGGGTCTAAACCTGGGCAGATTATCAAGAGTAAAATTTCTAAACTTCACCAATTTGTAGCTAGAGCTAGACTAGATTTTCAGTTCAAAACAGCACATAAGTTATTTGACAAATGTGATGTTTTAATCCTGGAAGATTTAAGTCTCAAAAATCTAACTAGACTTGCTCAAGTCAAGACAGATATTGAGAATGGCAACTTGATTTATTGGCCAAATGGTCAAGCAGCTAAAAGTGGCTTGAATAAATCAATGCTTGATGCCTCTCATGGTCAATTCGCTACTGTTCTTATGGGGCTTGGAAATTAGGTAAAAGTGTTCTATTTGTTGACCCGAAAGGAACTTCTCAACAATGTGGTCATTGCCTCAATAAAGTGCCGAAAGAATTGTCAGACCGATGGCATTCTTGTCAATGCGGGGAGTCTTTGGATAGAGATGAAAATTCAGCCAAGCTGATCAAAAGAATTGGTCTGAATTATGAAAGTGGCTCTTGAACTTCGTCACTCAAAAAAGCCCTTGCAAAAAAGGGAAAAAGAAGCCTGCGGTCTAACGGTACGACCTTGACCGTTAGGTTTGTTCACGGCCCACTTAAGCGCCGATAATCCCTGTATTATTCACGGATACTTTACGGCGGCCGGACATATTATCGTGCTAATCGGCTTTGATAATGAGGGATTTTTTGTACAAGATCCATACGGCGAGTGGTTTGAGAGTGGCTACGATACTGAAGCCACGGGAAAGGCCTTGCATTACAGCTACGAATTGATAATACGCAAGTGTGCTTATGATGATGAATTTTGGGTGCATTACGTCTCTTAAGCGTGCTTGTTGCTGATGTGGTTGTTTGGCGATCGCTTAATGTAAAGAATTGTTACAGGTACTTGACAAGCGATTTAAAAAATGGTTATAAAAGAATAGCACCACAAAACAAAAAACAAAATGTTAGGGCGGTGCGTGGGGGGGAATATAATATAATAAAGTTAGAGTCGATAGGAGCGTTGCCACTCCTACCTCTCCTTCAGAACGGAACGTGA
>DMYK01000336.1:3423-3862 GCA_003483675.1 Microcoleaceae cyanobacterium UBA11344 | reverse complement strand
ATGTGAACGGCTGCAATGTTTTTCCGCTGTTTAAGTGTTTCTGCTATTTGCTCGATGCCGTCGCGATCGCCCTTCAGAACAATAACTTTTGTATCGGGATGGGTGCTTTCTGTTAAAATTGGGTAATCTTTAACTTTTGGATCTACAAAAACTATCTGTTGTTTCCGTTCTTTGTCAAATTCCATGATTCAATTCCTCTGGTACACGCACATCAAATTGATAACACAAACCAAGCGTAGGAGCGATCGCCCTTTTTCCTGTGCGATCGGGCGATCGTCCGTGCTTCCACATATACTTATTTATTGACAGCAACGCATTTTTGTGAATTGCTACAATAAATCACTTAATTTGATTGCTTAGAAGTCTGAAAAGGGGATGTTGTTCCGGCTTTTACAAAAATATTTATCATTAGTCATTAGTAGTAGGGTGCGCAGTGCGC
>DMYK01000336.1:2693-3250 GCA_003483675.1 Microcoleaceae cyanobacterium UBA11344 | reverse complement strand
TAGTAGTAGGGTGCGCAGTGCACACCTTACCTAGCAGTAGGGTGCGCAGTACGCACCTTACCTAGTAGTAGGGTGCGCAGTGCACACCTTACCTAATTACCAAGTTTCCTCAACAGGATTATTGGAATTGCTCCAAATTTCCACATCTAAATCATTGAGATAAAACAGAGCACTTTCAATCTGTTTAGCAGTACCGTTCAGTTCCAAATCAAACCAACCGTCATCTAAAGTTTTGACCCCCAACAAAGCAGCATTAAAATTTACCGTCAAACCGTATTCAGAAATCAGGTTAGAAATTACAGGTTCCTGATGGTATTCTTTAGGAACGCGAATGCGAATGCGGGTTTGAGTTGGTCTGGTGTCGCCGCTGTCGGATTTTGGAATGTCTGATTCTTGGGTTTTGTGAAAATTGTCGATCGACTCAAATTGAGATTCGCTACTATTCTGATCTAACATTTTAGCCTCCTAATGTTTGTTTCATCTTACATCTTGCACCAATATCAATAAAGGACTCTCGCGCGGGGTGGGGCGGGGTTTTTAGTCTTTGGGTATCCTTT
>DMYK01000336.1:0-2576 GCA_003483675.1 Microcoleaceae cyanobacterium UBA11344 | reverse complement strand
AAGGGGGGGACAGGAGTATTCTCAAGTCACCCCCTACTCCCCTTCTTAAGGGGGATTTAGGGGGATCGAAACTGCGGTATAAACAGTCAACCGTCAACTGTCAACAGTCAACAGTAAACAGTGGTTATTCTTCAACTTCTTTGATGCTAGTTTTTCGTTCCAAAATCTCCTTAAGCACGAGGGTAACAACTGCTAAAAGACCGAGAACTACCGCCGCTGAAAATGCTGATTGCGTCGCGTACTGCTTGTAAGCATCCTCTACAAATAGAGGCAAAGTTTGCGTTTTTTTGGCAATATTTCCCGACACCACAGAAACAGCTCCAAATTCTCCCATTGCTCTAGCATTAGTCAAAATTACTCCGTAAAGCAATCCCCAGCGAATACTGGGAAGCGTGACATTCCAGAAAATTTGCCAGTCATTTGCTCCCAAAGTTTTAGCCGCTTCTTCTTGATCTGTTCCCACTTCTTCCAAAACCGGAATTACTTCGCGAGCCACAAAAGGTAGGGTGACAAAAGCAGTAGCCAGCACCATTCCAGGAAAGGCAAAAATCACCTTAATATTAGCGGCTTCCAGCCAGGGACCGAACCATCCCAGCCGACCGTAAAGCAGTACAATCATTAAACCTGCAACTACGGGAGATATGGCAAATGGCACGTCTAAAATGCTGATTAATAGCGTGCGGCCCGGAAATTTGTTGCGGCCAATTACCCAGGCTGCACACAAACCGAATACTGTATTTACAGGCACAACTATCAGAGTAATCAGCAGGGTAAGTTGTGCTGCGGACAGAAAATCTGGCGATGTTAAGTTAGCAAAAAATGGCTCAACTCCTTTTTTGAAAGCTTGGTAAAAAACGTTGAGAGTGGGGATAAATAAGACAAGTGCAAGATAGCCGATCGCAATTCCGATTAAAGTTGGTTTTACCCAGGCTTTTTCCTGACTCCGCGTCGAACCACTGGGCGGGAAATTGTAATCCGTGGATGAATTTATCTTAGCCGTCATAGCGTCTTCTCCATGCTTGTAATAGATTAATTGCGAACAGCATTGCTAAGGAAATAGCTAACATGATAGTGCCGATAACTGTTGCTCCTGCATAGTCGTACTGTTCCAATCTTTGAAAAATTAATACGGGCGCGATTAAATCTTTGAACGGTATGTTGGAGGCGACAATTACAGTAGAACCGTACTCGCCAACTGCTCGCGAAAATCCGAGTGCAACTCCGGTTAAAATAGACGGAAATAGGGGCGGCAAAACTACTCGCCAGAAGGTTTGAAATTTAGAAGCACCTAAACACCAAGCTGCTTCTTCGATGTCTTTTTCCATCTCGTTTAAAACTGGCTGTACAGTTCTAACTATAAATGGCAAGGAAATAAATATCATCGCTATACCTACGCCCAAGCGAGTAAAGGAGATCTTGATTCCCAAGGGTGCAAAAAGTGAACCGATCCAGCCGTTATCGCTGTAAACTGTGGCGAGAGTTAAACCTGCGACGGATGTGGGTAGTGCAAAGGGTAAATCGACGATTGCATCTATAATCCGTTTGAAGGGAAAGTCGTAGCGGACTAAAACCCAGGCAATTAATGTGCCGAATAATCCGTTAATTAATGCTGCAATTAATGCGGTAACGAAGGTGACATCGTAGGCGGAAAGGGCGATCGGACTTGTGGCAATTTTCCAAAATTCGGCGGGGTTTGCTGTGCTGGCTTTCAGCAGCATTGCTGCAACTGGGAGCAATAGCATTAAGCTGAGGTAGCCTAGGGTGATTCCCCAAGGTAATGTGATTTTGCCGATCGCCCTTTTGATATGCTCAATAGGAGATTGAGGGTTGCTGACGGGAGATGATACAGCCATAAGTGAATAGTTTTGAGTTGGAAAGAATCGTGAATCTTTTAGAACCCCGCAGCACTTGAAGTGATGCGGGGTTCTGAGGATTCTGTTTTTTGCTACTGTTTAATTGAACCTTGAATTTTGTCAAAAACAGCTCCGTCATCGAAGAATTTCTTCTGAATTTCTCCCCAACCTCCTAAGTCTTGAGCTGTAAATAGGGTTTTGACGGGGGGATATTTTTTGGCAAATTCTGGTTCCGCCGCTACAGTCGCATCTACTGGGCGGAATCCTGCTTTGGCAAATTCTCGCTGAGCTTCTGGGGTGTACAGAAACTTGACGAAGGCTTCGGCGACTTCCTTGGTGCCGTGTTTGGTGACGTTTTTATCGACAATGGCGATCGGATTGTCGATCGAAACATTGACTTCTGGAATAGTATAAGTCGGTTTTTCGCCTTTCTGACCAGCCAAAATAATCTCGTTTTCGTAGTTAATTAAGGCGTCGCCTTGACCTTGTTTGAAAAATACGTCGGTGGCTTCGCGAGCATCTTTAGTCAGGATGGGGACGTTTTTGTAGACTTTGCTAGTAAAATCTAATGCTTTGGTATCGTCTCCTCCGGTTTTGATCACCGATCCCCAAAGTGCGAGGAAATTCCAGCGAGCAACGCCTGATGTTTTGGGATCGGCGGTAATCACTTTTACTCCGTCTTTGGCTAAATCTTCCCAGGTTTTGATGCCTTTGGGATTACCA
>DMYK01000161.1:18800-19147 GCA_003483675.1 Microcoleaceae cyanobacterium UBA11344 | reverse complement strand
GCTCCTTCGAGGTAGGAACTTGCCAAACCGTGGGTGTACCAGGATGTGACGAAGGTGGTGCCGGTTAGCCAGCCACCGATGGCTAGGTAGGCGCAGGGGAATAGCAGGAGGCCAGACCAGCCTACGAAGACGAAGCGATCGCGTTTGAGCCAGTCATCGAGGACATCAAAGATGCCTCTTTCGTTCTGGGCGCGTCCGACTGCAATTGTCATAAAAAATCTCGGTAAGTGGGAAACTCAGTGGCTCTAGCCCTGAGAAGGAAACAACGCGGGTGGTTTTAACCACCCTGAACCTTTCCATTACCGCCTTGGGATTGTTTGACTCGGTGTACTTTTGTAATGTACTTT
>DMYK01000161.1:1040-18738 GCA_003483675.1 Microcoleaceae cyanobacterium UBA11344 | reverse complement strand
GTTAGCTTCGCCAATGTTATAAGGGCTTGTTAGGCTAGCAGCACTGTAAAGCGTGACTTTAGAACTGTTTAACCACTAGCGACAGAGCAAGGGACTAGCTTCGCATCCACAGGGTGTCGTGACCCGAATAACGTAGACCTCGAAAGTCTGAGGCTGGTCAGCACAGCTTGCTTGATTGATCTTACAAGCTCAGTGGCTTTAGCCCTGAGTTACTGACTACGCAAATCTCCAAATAGATATAATTACGACGGACAAGGTTCTATTCTATATTTTCCAAGTCTTGCTGCTTAGCAGAAAACGAGATGGATTATGAATAGACTTTACGTTTCTTTACCGTAATCACGATTATAGGGGTAATTCTTTACAATAGCAAGTATTTCTTAAAGATTTTCCGGCTCTTCACTGGTTCCCTAAGTCCCGGAAGTCCCGGACGTCCCCAAAGTCTATCCTCTGCATTTCGGAACTTCTACTATATATACTGAGGATAGAGTTCCAGATTTAGGTTTTTAAGACTATATGTTCAGCATTGACATCATTGTGAAGAACACGCCCGTCTCGCTGTCGGTGCAGCGGAAGTTGGAGGCGGACGCTGAGACTGTTTACCAGCAGGTTCTGGCGGCGATTCGCAACTCCCAACCGCAAATTTTGGAACTCACCTGCGAGAAAAATCCTGAGAAAAAGGTGGCTGTGCTTAGCAGCGAGATTTCTGGGGTGGTGGTTTCTCAGAAATCGGGGGCGTCATCTACAGGCAGATCCCCGGGTTTTGTCTCGATGTCGGCGGCAGAATGAGGGCTGGGGGTGTTGATGCCGATATGAACCAGTCAGCCGTTGCTGTGCGGGATTTGTGTTTTTGCTGGCCGTCGGGCGATCGAGTTTTGCAANNTTGCTCTCTGGATGTACCCAAGGGCGAGTTTTGGATGCTTTTGGGTACTAACGGCAGTGGCAAGTCTACGCTGCTGAGGCTGATGGCTGGGCTGCTGCACCCCCAGTCTGGGGAAATTGCCCTGAGTGGACGGGTGGGTTTTGTGTTCCAAAACCCCGAT
The DNA here is from genome assembly GCA_003483675.1 of Microcoleaceae cyanobacterium UBA11344. Lineage (GTDB taxonomy): Bacteria > Cyanobacteriota > Cyanobacteriia > Cyanobacteriales > Microcoleaceae > Microcoleus. The sequence continues at coordinate 17,695 of DMYK01000161.1, read as the reverse complement.
CACCAACTGGTGATGCCGACGGTGGGTGCGGATGTGGCTTTTGGTTTGGTGGAGGAAAAGCTTTCTAACGTTCAGGTGCGGGAGAGGGTGGCGGAGGCTTTGGAGGCTGTGAATTTGTTGGATTTGCAGCGGCGGCCGATTTATGCTTTGAGTGGAGGCCAGAAGCAGCGTATTGCCCTTGCTGGGGCGATCGCCCGTCACTGCGAGGTTTTGCTGTTGGATGAACCGACGGCTTTGTTAGATCCTGATTCTCAGTTGGATTTGGTGGCGGCGGTGCAGCGGTTGGTGAAAAATCGGGGAATTACGGCTTTGTGGGTGACTCACCGTTTGGATGAGTTGAATTATTGTGATGGGGCTTTTTTGTTGGAGAAGGGCCAAGTTGTCGATCGGGGAGAGCCGGCGCGTTTGAAGCAGCGGTTGATGCAAAATCCCGATGTTTAGCTGTCAAGCAATTTGAGAATTAAGTNNCCTGACTGTGGGTAATATTAATTCCGATGCCAACGGATTTGGTATCAAAATCAATCTCGCAATCCTCGATCGCGCAACAAAGCATCTGCCCAAATTGTATCAGCCTCTGACAGTGCTGGTAAGACTTCCCAGTTGCGATAATCTATTTTCAAGTCGTAACTTGCTATGTCGTAAATTTGAGTGAATAATTCCTGCAAGTTTATGACAGGTTCAGGATCGCCCGATCGCAGTGGCAAAGGAAAGGCAGGCATCGGGCTCTGCACATTAAAAGCGTACAAATCAGCTTTGGGACGGCGATTTCCCCGACATACCACAACGCTATAGTGGCTTTCAACATCGCCAATCACTGGCATTTTTCGGCCGCGCCGCAATAGATCTATTTCAATTAAATGAGTGCGGCTACCTAAAATTTCTTCTCGCTTTTCTTCGTACATTTGTCGCCCTTTACCTGTTCGCTTATTCGTAGGCGAGAGGATTTCAATAACTGTGATTAATTCTTTGGTTCCCCTTTCCCTAATTTCTAAATAGCCTTCCCGAACCTGGTAGGGCATGGGAATAGTTACTGTTACTGGTTTTGTGGGCGGTGCTGCAACTGCTACGTTTGATGTTATTAATTCGGTGGCAGTTTGCGGCTGGATTACGTTTACGTCGGGAATGCCAATTGATAAATCGTCGTCAGCCGTTTCATACATTCTCACTTCCACTGACACTAAATACTTAGGACGCAGTTGGGGAGATAAAAACCTGGCAATTTCAATAATTAGCCAGTGGTGTAGAGCGGGCCAGAGTTCGGGATGCTCTAAATACGGATCCATACCGGGAAATGGAGATGGCATTGATGTGACTCCTTGATTTAAGTCTATTTACAGTTTAGCAATACGTTTTTGGCGCGCATGCTGTAAGAGTAGAATCGATCGCACATTTTGCACTTGCAACAGTCCGTCGGGGGTTTAAACCCCCGCCGGAATCTGGCAACAAATGCAAGATATCAGTTCGATCGCAATTAAACTTCGATCGCCAATTGTGTTGGAATTGGCACGGTGTTTTCATCAAGCACAGGCACCGTATTGACGAAAACTGTATGCGGAACTGCGGGCATTAAGCGGCGCAGCGCGTTTTGGTAAGATTCGGCATCGCGGCGGCGGGCGAAACGGGCGACTGTTAACCGCTGACAGTTGGGGAGATGGCGAATCAGATGCCAAGGTTGAAGTCGATCGCGATAAGTCAGTTGTTTTGGTATCATAGGAAAATCCTTCCCACTTTTGTGGGTGGTGAATGAAAGGCGATCGCTCTAGATTTCTGAGGTCCGAGGGCGATCGCTAATTTGATCATATTAATCTTGTGATACGTTCGTATCGAGTGTCAAGTATAAGATGGGTTTAATTCGGTTGCGGGTTCGAGAACTAGCGGAAGAGAAGGGTTGGACGTTGAAAGAAGCTTCTGAGCGATCGGGCATTCCTTACAGTACGGTTAGAAGTTATGCCCATTCTCCCAAGTTGGCAACTGTTGATTATACGGCTTTGAACAAATTGGCTCGTGCGTTCGATATTGCGATCGAAGATTTAGTTGAGATTTTGGAAGAGTAGGGGCGATCGGGCTTTTTGAAAGCAAACTTATATCTGTGCTAGTCGCGATCGCTGTTAGCTTATTCTATAGCCTAATTTTTGGATTAAGCTATAATACAGCAAGTTTTTAAGAGCTGCCTCGCCCTATGAACGAAGAGCGTCAAAATGCTTATCAAAACCTGATCGATCGACTACTGAGGTGTGCCAGTGGCGAGGAATCACAGATTTTGAATGCCAACCTGGAGCTGGTTGATGTTGGGTTGGTGGCGGAGATAGTAAAGGTAGCAGAGGATTTGGAAGAGAGGGGCGATCGTAACACTGCTGATTTTTTAATCGATATTGCTCGTGAACTGGCTGAAGCACTAGGATTGTCATCACCAAGCTCCCAACTAACATTCCTTTCACAAGTATTGCAAGCAACCCAAGACAGTGACGGCAATCGACAAGTTGTTTCCCCTTTGCTACAATCAAATCTAGATAAACTGGATGATAATTTTGCTAAATTTTTGCGAAGTTGGGCAACTGCTAGGATGTCGGAAGTAGAGCCAGGAAAAGCACAATTCATCGCAGCAGTTATTGGCAATTTTAGCAACTTAATTCGGGAATTTCCACAAGGCAAGCGAGCGATAAATCTGGAAATTTCTATGACAGGCTATAAATTTGTTGCCACAGTATTTACCTGCGAAGCCTTTCCTCAAGAATGGGCTACCAGCCAAAACAATTTAGGTACTGCCTACTTTGACCGTATCCGGGGGAAGAAGACAGAGAATTTGGAAGTAGCTATTAGTTATTACAAAGCTGCATTACAAGAATACACGCGCGAAGCTTTTCCCCAAGAATGGGCAACGATCCAAAATGGTCTGGGCAATGTTTACGTTAAGCGCATAGAAGGAAAACGAGTAGATAATTTGGAAACAGGCATCCGCTATTACCAGGCGGCGCTGGAGATACGCACCCCCTCAGATTCTCCACAACAATGGGCTACAACTCAACATAATTTGGGTACTGCGTACAGGAACCGTATTCGTGGGGAGAGAGCAGAAAATTTGGAATCGGCAATCCGCTGTTACAATGGTGCCTTGGAGGTACGCATCCGCCAAGTCTTCCCTCAACATTACAGAGCAGAGACTCAAATAAATTTGGGTGTTGCCTACTCAGAGCGCATCCGGGAAAAACGAGCAGAAAATTTGGAATCGGCAATCCGCTGTTACGATGCTGCTTTGGAGGTACTCACAGGAGAAGCTTTTCCCGAAAGATGGGCAACACTCCAAAACAATCTGGGTACTGTCTACTATGACCGTATTGAGGGGGAACGAGCTGAGAATTTGGAATCGGCAATCGGTTATTACAAAGCTGCTTTGCAAGTACGTACCCCTCAAGACTTTCCTGAAGAATGGGGAGATACCCAAAATAATTTAGGTATTTCCTACCATAACCGTATCCATGAAAAACGGTCAGAGAATATGGAATCTGCCATCCATTGCTACTTAGCAGCTTTGAAGGTACGTACTCAAAAAGACTTATCCGAACAATGGGGAGACACTCTAAATAATCTCGGAAATGTCTACAAAAATCGCACTTGGGGGAAACCGACAAAGAACTTAAAAGTGGCAATTGGCTGTTTCTTGAGTGCCTTGGTTGTACGCAAACGCGAAACTTACCCCCAAGACTTTGCGATAACTCAATTCAACCTTGGTCTCGCTTATCAAAAATCCCAACAGTTTCCCAAAGCTTACAAGGCTTTAGACGCTGCTATTGAAACCGTAGAATCCCTGCGCGATGAGAGCATCTCTGGCTCTGGAATAGAAGCAGATAAGAAAAAACTTGCTGAAAAATGGAACCACCTCTTTCGAGGCATCGTAAAAGTTTCCATAGAGTTAGCTAAAGATGAGCCACGATACTACCAACAAGCCATTACTATCTTCCCCTCAGAAATTGTCAACCAACTAGAACAACTCCGAGACGAAATTTCTAGCGGTCAGTACCAATTACAAAATACCACAGCCGATAACCCAACTGCCCTAGCCGAACATCTCCAGCAGTTGCGACAGCAGCGCAATGAATTGCAAAACCGCTACCTGCCCATTGGTTATGGCTTCAAATTTGACGAATTCCAAGCAACCCTAGATGACCAAACCGCGATTCTCCAGTGGTATATCACCAGTGCAGGCTTCGAGACTTTTATCATCACTCGCCATAGCGTCCAAAGGCTGACTTTGCCCACCCCAGCCGATGATCTGAACAACTTGATAAATTGGGTCAACGAATATCTTGAGGCATATAGTCGGAGAATAAAAACCCAGTGGATAAATAGTCTAGCCTCTCGCCTCAGTTGTCTCGCTGAGATTCTCCATCTGGAGGACATCATCAAGCTAGTGCCAAACACTTGCGATCGCCTCATCCTGATTCCCCATCGCTACCTGCACCTATTTCCCCTTCATGCAATGCCTTTAGCTAACGGTGATTTTCTTTGCGATCGCTTCTCCAGTGGCGTAGGCTATGCACCCAGTTGCCAACTGCTACAACTGGCACAAAAAAGAGAGCAGCACCGACACGAATTCACCCGCATATTAGCTATCCAAAACCCTACTCGAACAGATCTTCCGATTTTGACTGGCACTGAAATTCAACTCGAAAAGATTTGCCAACACTTTGACTCAGGCCATAGCATTGTTCTCCGTGAAAAAGAAGCAACAGAAGCAGCCATGATTAACGAACAGGTGTGTTCTCCTCATTGCCTCCACTTCTGCTGTCACGGTTCTTTTGATTTTGGATCTCCCCTGAAATCCGCTTTGCACTTAGCAGAGTCAGAAGACAAATTAGGTGCAGATGCCGACTTAACATTAGGCAAAATTTTTGAAAAATTGAACCTAGATCAATGTCGCCTAGTCACCTTTTCAGCTTGTGAGACTGGTATTACAGACCCCACTAGCATCAGCGATGAGTACGTTGGCTTGCTTAGCGCTTTTTTGTATGCAGGCAGTCCTAGCGTTGTTAGCACACTCTGGAGCGTGGAGCAGGCTGCTACTAATTTGTTTATGATTGAATTTTATAAAAATCTCAAACAGCTTCTACCACTAAAGCCGGGAAGTGTTGCCATTGCCCTGAACAAAACCCAAAAATGGTTACGAACACTTACTGGTGAAAAGTTGAGAACAATTGTAGAAAGCCCAGAATTTCAACATCATTTGGATGACAATAAAAATAAGTTATTCAAAGAGTTGTTAGATAGAGCAAAGCTCAAACCATATCCCTTTGAAAAACCTTATTATTGGGCTGCTTTCGTAGCAACTGGACTTGAGGGTTGAGAATTTGGAGATTTACAGAATTTTTCCATGCCTTCTTCTTTGATGTAGGCAGCAAATGGAACTGCTATGATTGCTGCTACTCCTGGAAGACAACCCAAACTCCCTGCTAAACAGTCTGCTAAAGGCGGTATCAGTGCAGGCAAGTAGTTTTCTCTTAAGTTCTGGTATTTGGGCTGACAGATAAAATCACGACATTCCTGAAGCATCTCCAAGAACCAATCAGAAAGTCCGTAGTCCGCAATTCCTTCGATGTCATTCCGAATTGCTATTGCTTTAGCCGCATCTGCCAAATTCCCTTGATACTCCTCGATTACGTCAACAGCAACTAATGCTTCTGGATCATCTTTTATTAATTGTTCGCGCAACTGTTCAATCTTTTTTTTATCTAAACGATTTGCTCCGTGAACCCCCGTACTCGCCGTTTCCCCAATCGCATAGAGTCCGTGAATGGAAGTTTGACTCATTAGGTCGCAAGCAACTCCGCCCATCCAATAATGAGCTGCAGGAGCAACTGGAATCGGCTCGTGAAAAACATCAATACCCCATTGTTTACAGACATTAATAATATTAGGGAAGCGATAGCGAATGCGATCGGGGTCAATCGGTCGTAAGTCTAAATAAACGTGAGCGTGGGTGGGGTTGGCAGCAGTTTTGTGCAAGTGATGGAAAATAGCTCGACTAACAACATCTCTGGGAGCTAACTCCCCAGCAGGATGATACTCAAAGGCAAAGCGGTAGTCGCGATCGTCGATGAGATGCGCTCCTTCCCCGCGAACAGCTTCGCTAATCAGAAAATGGGGTGCTCCTGGTTTAGTTAAAGCAGTCGGATGAAATTGGAAAAATTCTAAGTCACGCAAAACTGCCCCCGCACGCCACGCTAGTGCAACTCCATCTCCGGTACTGACTTTAGGATTAGTGGTTTGGGTAAATACTTGACCGCCTCCACCTGTTGCTAGGATGACTGCAGAAGATTTTAGCCACCGGATTTGACTTTGGTACAGAAGGCTAATACCTTGAACGCGATCTTTTTGTGGAGTCAGCCACAAACTCAATGCAACTGCGTGGGAAACTACCTGAATATTCGGACGTTCCCGAACTTTGGCGGTCAGGGTTTCGATAATCGCTCAACCTGTGGTGTCTGCTGAATGAAGTACGCGAGGGCGAGAATGAGCTGCTTCTAGGGTCATCGCCAGTTTTTCTCCTTTGCGATCGAAGGCTACACCCATTTCAACTAGGTGAGCGATCGCTGCTGGAGCATTTTCTACCAGAAATTTTACAGATTCGGGATCGCACAAACCCACACCAGCACTCAGTGTATCTTCTAGGTGTAATGTTGGGGTATCTGACGGGTCGATGGCAGCAGCAATACCTCCCTGTGCCCAGTTACTTGAACCAGTATGTATCGCATCTTTGGTAATTAAACCCACTCGCAAATGATCTGGCAAACAAAGGGCTGCATAAAGTCCTGCTGCACCAGAACCCACCACTATAATGTCAAAGTGGGGTGGGATATCTATAGCGAGTCTAAATGAATTGTGAAAAGGCATCGTAGTTTTTTAAATTAGGAACATTAAGTTGAGTTGAAAATTTTTTCATTTCTTCTCCTCTATGGTAACTGGCTCCATCCCAAATCAATAAAATTTTTGCCTCATGATTTACTTGTTCTCCTCATTTGGAATCGCCATAGAGATGTTAATCTTGGCATTCAACAAGCACAACCTCATCTCAAGTTTACCAACCCCATCTGACGTTCCCATTTTTCTTTGATTGTCTGATAGTCGTTGTAATATTCTTCTGGATTAAATCCTGGCAAGATTTCATAAACATCTATTTCTTGCCATAGAGGTTTTAAGCTTTCAATAACTGGCATAGATTGAGTAACAATTTTTTCTGGTTTTAGCCAATATTGTTTTTCTTCAACCTTTACATTGGGGCGCAACATATTTTCATTGCCTGTATCTGTGGTACTAACATTAATAAAACGTCCCCGAATTAATCCTTTCCAGTTTTTTGACTTAGCTAAGTCTTTGATGTATTGGCGTAAAGTATCTTTAGCATAGGTATAAGAACGCCAGAATGGAATTTTGTATTTATCACTGATGGAGCCAAAACCACAAAGCGCGAGTGTTGTTTTCCGCCCGCGCTGATGTTCTTCATTAAGTTTTTCTACTAGGGGGTTGACAACGTTGAGAAAAGTATGGTAGTTTGACGAAAATACTTCACTATCTATTTTGTGGCGATCGCAGTTGAGGTGGGGTAGAGACTCTAAGTATTCATATTTGAATTTACCTACACCATGCACCAAGATTAAATCAGAAACTTCACTGATGTCTAATTGTTCGATCGCTTCCCTTGTTCCTTTCTCGTCCAGAAGATCGACTTTAAATTGTATAACTTCGGTAATTTCTAACTTACTTCGGGAAAGAGCCACACATTTTGTATTTTCCTGTTGTACAAAATGTTTGACATAGCAGGCTCCAACAGTCCCACTTGCACCTGTTACTATTGCTAATCGAGTTTTCACAATTTTTTTCCTCTATTTTCAATGTACGTTGCTATTTTAACCCGGATTTTCTCAACATAACTTCTAAAATTCTTCCTTTCCTTGCCTTGACAAAAGTAGAATTTGAGTTGAGGTCTGAAAATTCAGTTTCTGTTGTCAGGTTAAATGTACCACAGCCTTTATCATATACAGCCACATCTTTTAAATATAGAACCCATTTGACATCTTGAGGGCGCGAGGCTCATAGCAGGCGATCGGGGTTCACAGCAGGCGATCGCCCCAAAAGCTCTTTCAAAAGCTCTTTTTTGAGGTCGTTCGGTTTAAACTCAGATCTTGCACCATTCTCAAGAACAGGCTTTCCGGTAATTAATAGATAGAAAATAAATGACAGAAGCAGTAAAAATCGCCCAACAATATTATGATGGCACCGAAACCGACAGAATGTACGCAGCCATCTGGGGAGGGGAACATATTCACTATGGCATTTATACCCAACCACACGAACCCATTCACAATGCTTCCCTGCGTACCGTAGAAACCATCGCCCAAACTCTAGAAAAAATAGACCAAAATTCGCGGGTTATCGACTTGGGGGCAGGATATGGAGGTGCAGCGCGGTATTTGGCCAAAACCTACGGCTGTCACGTTTACTGTCTCAACTTAAGTCAGTTGCAAAATCAACGCAACAGCCAATTGAATCAAGAGCAGAATCTAAGCCACTTGGTGGAAGTGACTCAAGGGAGTTTTGACGATATTCCCTATCCCGACAAATCTTTTGATATTGTTTGGTCTCAGGATGCTATATTGCATAGTGGCGATCGCCGTCAAGTTTTCCAAGAAATCAAGAGAGTGTTAAAACCGGGTGGCGAATTGATTTTTACCGACCCCATGCAAAGCGAAACTTGTCCTCCTGGATTATTGCAACCTGCTTTTGAACGTCTGGGAATCGGCGATATGGGTTCCTATCGCTTTTACAGCCAAACCGCGAAAGATTTAGGTTTTGAAGAACTACACTTTATTGACCTTTCTGAAAATGTGCCGATCCATTATCGACGTTTTGGGGAAGAAGTGCAGAAGCGATACGATGAAGTAGTACAATTAACTTCAAATGAATTTGCTGACAAAACCTTAAACAGCATTCAACCTTGGATCGAACGTTACGAACAAGGATATATGCAATGGGGCATTTTACACTTTCGTCTGTTGGAGGAGGACAATTTTCAAAGCATTTTACAAGATAAAAACAAAAATAATAAACCTAATTGGTTGGCAAAAAGTTAACATTAAGTTTCCTGCACAAATACAAGAAGATCGTGGTTATACTGCACATTCAAAACTAAAATATTGTATGGTCGCTATGGTAACAACTGACAAATTTCTTCTAAATGATTGGCATCCTGTAGCAATCTCAAAAGAGTGCCAAATTAATAGTATTAAGCGAGTTCGCCTATTGGGGGAAGACTTGGCGTTGTGGCGCAGTAATAGTAATGAATCTACTATACAAGTTTGGCAAGACCGGTGTCCCCATCGAGGTGTTCGTATTTCCCTAGGAAAGATCGTTGATGATACCATCATTTGTGGGTATCATGGTTGGGAATACAATCTAGCTGGTAAATGCGTACATATTCCCGCTAACCCTAAGCAAAAGCCACCAGCAAGTGCAGAAATTAAGACTTACCAATGTCAGGAACGCTATGGCTTGGTGTGGGTGTGTTTAGGAGAACCTGCTAAAGATGTCGCCCCATTTCCAGAGTGGGAGGATTCCAATTATCGTAAAGTTTTAATGGGTCCGTATAACTGTCATACAAGTCCTTTTCGTGCTTTCGAGAATGGTTTTGATGTTTCTCACTTTTGTTTTGCTCATGAAGGATTCGTGGGGGATTCCCAAAAAGCAGAAATTGAAGACTATGAGGTGGAAGTAGACACAAATGGTATTACTGTTAGTAATTTGCAGATGTGGCAACCGGATCATGACGGCACTGGTGTAGGAGGAAAAGTTACTTACTTTCAGCGAATTTGTCGCGTCTTAACGTTATATATTGTCAAACATACTTCTAGAGGTCGGATGATTTTTTTCTTTGCTGTCACACCAGTAAGTGAAGAAGAATGTACAATATGGATGTGGATAGCAATGAATTATGGGCAGGAAACTCCTGACTCAAAACTGCGTGAGTTTCAGGATAAACTTTTTCATCAAGATGCCGTTTTGTTGGAATCCCATCGTCCAGTCCGTTTACCCCTGTGCTCCAAAAATAGTGCAGAGGCAGACTGGCCATCAGAAGTGCACACTCAGTGCGATCGCGCTTCTATTGCCTATCGCCGCTGGCTGAAGGAGTTAGGTATTACTTTTGGTGTTTGTGATAATTGTTAATGAGAGTTTTGATAAAAACATGACAACTAATAAACATATAGCAATGTGGTTTTATCCGAGAAGCCGTTCAACAGCTATTACCCGTGCTTTTGAGCAACTAGATGAATGTGTCGTTTATGATGAGCCTTTTTACAGTGCTTACTTGGCGATTAAAGGTCAAGATAATTATCCACCTATTCAACCAGAAGAGCTATCGAAGTACAAAGATACCGATTATAACGCCATAATTAAAAAAATTACAGGTGAATTGCCTAATGGTGCTTCTTTTTCTTTTCAAAAACATCAATCAAAACATATTTTACCAGAGTTCGGTCGAGATTGGATAGAGCAACTTAATAATTTATTTTTGATTAGAAATCCGAAAGAAACAATTTTTTCATACTGGAAAGCTAATCAATTTCAAGGAGAATTAAATCTGGAAAAAATGGGTTTACTGCAACATTATAATTTATTTCAAGAAGTCAAGAATTTAACCAAAAAAACACCTTTAATTATTGATGCAAATGATTTAGTTTTATCACCTAAAAATTATCTTAACTTAATTTGCACTAATTTTGAAGTTGATTTTTCTGAAAAAATGCTTACCTGGGAAGCAAATCCTAGTAAAACTGCACTGAGTTGGACAAAGGAAACACCATATTACCATTGGTATTCAAATGTTTTAAATTCTAGTAATTTTACATATCAAAAAACCGAAATAGATTTTCCCGATGAACTAACTCCTCTTTTAGAACTTTGTACACCTATTTATGAAGAATTATTCAGACAACGTGCAGTAGTTAACTAAAATAATTTAATTATCGGGACTTAAACAAAAAATACGATACACAGCGGTTCCCGCTGTAATCTGGTACAATAAATAACAATTCTCGATTAGTTGGGTGGGGGCGGGTTTTTGAGATTGTCGTTCTGTGTCGTAAATGTTGGCGAACCCGCCCCTACAGGTCGGTTGATTCCCCTACTTCATCTCATATCCAAACAAATTCGGGTCAACTTCTCCCAAATTCAAATCGGCCAAACCATACTCAGCCCAACGCCGCTGAACCATCGCCGCCATATCAGGATCTGACTCCAAAACTTCACCCCATTCGTGATCGGTTTCCGGCGGCATCTTCGTAGTAGCATCAATCCCCATTCTGCCTCCCAAACCAATTTTTTCACTAGCAAAATCTAACGTATCAAAAGGCGTATTCGGCAAAATAAATACATCCCGAACTGGGTCAACTTTAGAACTAATTGCCCACACTACTTGACGCGGGTCGCGAATGTTGATACTCTTATCCACAACAATCACAAATTTGGTGTAAGTAAACTGTGGTAATGCACTCCAAAATGCTAAAGCAGCCCTCCGCGCTTGACCGGGATATGCTTTATCAATGGAGATAATTGCTGCTTTGTAACTCAGGGCTTCCATCGGTAAGAAGAAATCGACAATTTCCGATACTTGCTGCCGCAAAATAGGAGTATAAATGCGATTCAGGGCGATCGCCATCATGGCTTCTTCTTTCGGTGGCCGCCCGCTAAATGTAGTCAGATAAATCGGGTCTTTGCGGTGCGTCATGCAATTGAAACGCACCAGCGGCGAATCTTCGACACCGCCGTAATAACCCATGTGATCCCCGAAGGGCCCGTCGGGCAGAACTTCACCGGGGGTAATCGTTCCTTCTAACACGATTTCCGAGTCCGCCGGCACTTCCAAATCTACTGTTTTACACTTGGCCAATTGCACGCCGGAACCGCCGTAAAGTCCGGCAAATAACCATTCCGATAAATCTACAGGAATGGGGGTTGCTGCGGCGAGAATGATTAAAGGATCGACTCCCAGGGCGATCGCAACTTCCAATTTTTTACCAGCCTGCGCCGCTTTCCGCAAGTGTCGCGCCCCTCCCCGCACCGATAACCAGTGTACTGTCATTGTATTTTTTGACTGCAACTGTAAGCGATAAACCCCCACATTTGGCGTGCCGGTTTCGCAATCTTTGGTAATTACTAAACCGAGGGTGATAATTTTGCCCGCATCTCCCGGATAGGGGCGAATCATCGGGATTTTGTGCAAATCCAGTCCTTCTCCCTCAATTACCACTTGCTGACAAGCTGGGAAAAAATCGCGGCCGGGTTTGGCTTTCACGACGTCAAACAGCACTTTGCCAAATTCTATGGCTTGGGAAATCTTTTTTGGGGGTTTTGGCTGTTGTAGCATTCCTAATTTTTTGCCGAGTTCTTCTAATTCGATCGGCTTTTCCATGTTCATCGCCCAGCAAACGCGCTGTTCCGTGCCCAACAGGTTAATCGCCACCGGGAATTCTGCGCCTTTGACGTTTTCAAACAGTAAGCCTGGGCCGCCTTTTTGGAGCATTTGGTTGGAAATTTCGGCAATTTCTAGGTCGGAATCGACTAAGGCGCTAATCCGGCGCAGTTGTCCCCGTTCTTCGAGTAGTTTTAGGAATCCCCGCAAGTCTCTAGCCATTGTGTTTAAATAAATGTTAAGTTGCTTTTACTATTATGGGGCTTCTGAACTGCTCAAGGGATATGTGTTTAACGAACCGCGAAGACGCGTTCGGCGAAGCCGTTCCCGTAGGGTAGGGCGCGAAGGAAGAGAAAAAAGAAGATAGGTGATTTTTTACCGCTGAGGGAGCAAGCTGCAATAGTAGTTACATGAAATGTCCAAAATGTGAATCTGACCAACTTCGTAAAAATGGCCGTCCCAACGGTCGCCAGCGGTATCTTTGCAAGGCTTGCCGCAAACAATTCTTTGAGCCGCCTGACCCGCAGTCTTTCAGTCGCCAATTCACCGAAAGTGAATTAAGCGCAGCTATCCCGCAGGAAATCACCCCTGTAAGCACTACAGATTCCGGCGGGATTGCGATTTTGCTGTTAGATTCAGAAAATCTGAAACTTAACGTTAATACAGAACAATTTTTAGCGAGTTTGTGCGACTATCCCTTGCAAGTTAAAATTGCTTTTGCTAACTGGAAAAACCCGAGTACGAGCAAGTTGGATGCTGAACTTTACGATCGCGGTTATGAACTGATTCATGTTCCGGGCGGTTCTAATAGTGCTGATGGTAAAATGATTGCCTTTGGCGCTGCTATTTTATACCGATATCGGGATGTCAAACAAGTTTTTGTCTGTTCTTCTGACAATTTGTTAAATCATCTTTGCAATCAGTTGCAAAATCAGGGATTGACTGTCTTTCGGGTGCGGCGGCAAAATGCTGTGTTGTCTGTAGAAAACTGTCAGACTGGTGAGAGCAAGCACTATTCTTGCGATCGGGAAATGGAAATTCCTAGTTTTGAGGAATTGGCTAATCAAATTACTGAGTTGTTGCAGGCTGAATCCAAATCTATTGATGAGCGAATCGCTCGTTTTTCTAGTGTGGCTGAGCTTTTTAAAGAGCGCCATACTGTTGATTTTAATTCTACTCCTTCTCATGCAGCAGCACTGTGGGAGTCAGCACAAAAGGAAGTTACCCCCCTGTCTGAAGCATCTTTGGCGACGGTTGCTGTCAATCAAAATTTGCCAGAAATCCTACCTGCTCTCAATTCAAAAGCTATTGATTCCCTGGATGTTTTAAAAACTAAACTTGTCGAAATAATTGAAGCTGCCACACTTGAGTTGAAAGAGGATGCTGTTCCTGTGGCAAAAATTAAGAAAGATTTTTTTGCTAAATATCACTTTCATGCTGATTCAATTGTGAAAAAACTTTTCGGTAAGACTTCCAGTTTAATCAAATTTTTGCAGTCGGAATCGGCGGTTTTTAAATTAAAATTAATCGGTATCGAACATCAAGTGGCAATCATGCCAAACATTGAAATTTCAGAAAAACGGTAAGAATTATGAAGTGGCGATCGCACTTTCCTAGCTTGTCCCCATCTGTGAGAACCCCGCAGCACTTTAAGAAGTCGGGGATCTGCGTATTTTATAGTCAAAAAGTTCTCCAATAACTCTCCCAACAGCTAATTGTAAAAAATTTAATCCAAATTTAACCAAAATTTAAAACAAGCTTATTGTTTCTGTGGCCCTGACTCGTATGTTTCGGTCTATCCTATGGAGGGGATTGCCCAAAGTCTGCTATTTAAGGAGGAGGAGTATGTTTTTTTTCACAGGACGTTGGCGACGTGCTTTTATAGTTACGCTAGCAGCAGCAGCATTTTCGCTGATTTTGATGAGTTCCGCTGTAGCTGCCGTCACACTAAACGGTTCGGGAGCCACTTTTCCCAAACCCCTTTACGATCGCTACTTCTCTCAGATGAGAAGTGCAAATCAAATTACTGTAAACTATGAAGGAACCGGCAGTGGTGCTGGCATCAAAGCATTAATTTCAGGCACTGTTGATTTCGCAGGTAGCGACGCGCTGATGACTTCTGCACAAATAGCCGAAGTAAAGCGGGGTGTAATCGCTGTTCCCACGGCTGGCGGCGCTGTTGCAGTTGTTTACAATTTGCCTGGGGTCAACAGTTTACGGTTGAGTGCCGATGCGATGAAAGACATCTTTGAAGGGAAGATTACTCGCTGGAATGATGCTAAAATAGCCGAAATTTCTGGACAAGTTAAAAACTTGCCAAATACTCCAATTCGAGTAGTTGTACGGGCAGATAGCAGCGGTACAACCTTTATTTTTGCTAATCACTTGCAGGCGATCGGCAGCATTGTCAAAGCAGCCGCTCAGCCGAGTTGGCCTGGAAGCCCTGTCAGTGGTCAAGGAAACCCCGGCGTAGCTGCTTTGGTGAAGAATACAGCGGGTGCGATCGGCTATGTTCAAGATACTTATGCGAGGCAAAACAGCCTCCAAACAGCATTTATTCAAAATAAAGCTGGCCGGTTTGTAGATGCTAACTTGGCAGAAGCTGAAAAAGCTTTAGCGGGGGAAACATTCCCGGCAGATTTCCGCTTAGTAGAAGGCAATCCTAACGACGGTTATCCGATTGTTGGTTTGACTTGGTTGTTAATCTATAAAGAGTATCCTGCTGCGAAAGCAGATGCTATTAAAAAGATGGTTAATTGGGTGATGACAACAGGTCAAGGTATCAACAAACAGCTAGAATTTACTACAATTCCGACCGCTACAGCTCAAAAGGTAATTCAAACAGTTAATCAGAGTGTGGTTGCTAAAGGTTAATTTGGGCGATCGCAGGGAGTTATGAGTTGGGCTGAGGCGCATCTAAATTTTACATTCCTCTCGCTCCCCCTTAGCTCCTAGATCCCCCTAACCCCCCCTTCTCAAGGGGGGAACCGGAGTATTCGGGGTCCCCTTCCTAAGGGGGATGCGAGGAGGATTTACGGGGATTTAGGATCCTCTCAAAGTCCCCCTTCTTAAGGGGGATTTAGGGGGATAGAGACTTCGATATAAGCATAGAGACAGAGGGTTTCAGTCTTAAGTTGACACCAATGGTGAGCAGTGCACCCGATCAGTTGGTTGGAATTACTCGTCGATCGAGCAAATATTTCACTGTTTACGTAATAACTAGGGTATGACCAATTTTGCCAAGAAACCGGAAAAATTGACTCGGCAGCCAGCAGAAATAAACACAGAAGTAGACTTGACAGATACTTCTGGTGAAGGTTTATGGTTGGAGTCAGGATTTACACTATTTGTATGGGCTTTTGCCTTAGCGACAGCGGGCACGCTGTTCTGGATGAGCGCGATAATTTTTAAAGATGCTTGGCCTGCTATTAGTCATTTTGGACTCTCATTCCTCTGGAATCCCAAGTGGGATATCGGTGAGTTACAGTTTGGGGCTCTGCCGTTTATTTACGGCACTGTGATTAGTTCTGCGATCGCCATAATCATCGCACTTCCTTTAGGACTTTCAGTAGCTATAGTTACCAGCGAGAACTTTTTGCCTCTTTGGGTGCGATCGCCCTTGGGATTCATGGTTGAATTAATCTCAGCCATTCCCAGCGTCATAGTTGGCCTTTGGGGAATCTTTGTTCTCATTCCCTTTCTGCTACCATTACAGCAGTCGCTATTTAACAATTTCAGTTGGTTTCCCCTGTTTAGCAGCGAACCTTTGGGGCCGGGAATGCTGCCGGCTGGGGTACTATTATCAATTATGATTTTGCCAACAGTAGCCGCCATCAGTCGTGATGTATTGATGTCAGTTCCCGCAGATTTGCGAAGTGCTTCAATGTCCCTGGGAGCAACCCGTTGGGAAACGATATTTAAGTTGTTATTACCAGCAGCTAGTTCTGGTATTATCGGAGCTACCATCTTGGCCTTGGGACGCGCTTTAGGCGAAACAATGGCCGTCACAATGGTGATTGGTAACTCGATTCAAATCAACAAATCCCTGCTAGCTCCCAGCTACTCAATTCCCGCTGTTTTGGCAAGTCAATTTCGGGAAGCTCTCGAACCGCTGCACATCGGCGCTTTGATGTATTTAGCCCTAATTCTATTTGTCATCACTCTGTTGGTGAATGCGATCGCAGTATTGTTAGTT